>JBFMCS010000017.1 GCA_040754315.1 Bacillota bacterium | reverse complement strand
TTTCCCACGAAAGCGGGGATAGCCGGGCTTCTCCCCGGTTTTGATCCTGCGGAAGAAAGCCTTGAAGGCAAGGTCAATGCGGACAGCGACATTTTGCAGAACCTGGGAATGAACGCTGGCGAGCGAGAGATCATAAACCTTAAAATGTTCCAAGAGGAGTAGAAGATGGAGCCTAGCAAGGGAAAGAAGTTCTACGGTTCGGCTACCGTGAGCGAGCGAGGCCAGATAGTGATCCCGGCCGGTGCCAGGCGCGACTTCGGGATCAAGCCCGGGGCGAAGCTCTTGGTGTTCGGAGACCTGGACCAGGGGCTCGCCATGGCCACTGTAGGCCTCCTCAGGAAGACGATGGAGGGTGCCATGGCCCTCCTCGGCGAGGTTGCCACAGCGATGGAGGAGGAGGGGTTGACGCCCGGCGACGCCGGCGAGCACGACCCTGAGTAAGGGGACTTCCCCGGTGTGTCCTGGGCCAGGCCAACTGGTGTCGCCTCCGGGTTGGTCTGGTCCATCAACACAGAAAGGATTGAGTTGTGATACGGTTGCGCCGGACCTTTCCCTGTTCCCGGCTTCACATAATAGGTGAGAGTACCGGAGGCAGGGAGGTTTTCCCCCCTTGCCGAGCCCGGCCCAACGCAGATTGAAGGAGGTATTAATATGTCCCGTGGAGCGACCGCAGCCTTGAAGGCCGTGCCCGGAGTGATGCTGGACCCTCGCGGTACGTTCGGGTGTCTCAAGGAGACCCCATTTGTGCTAGTGCCCCTGCTCACGCTGGCCCTGGTAAACTGTGTCTACGCCATCGTCACCCTGCCCAAGATCAGGGAACTTGCCATGCACCAGATAGAGCTGGCTGGAGATGCCGTCCCCGCCGAGCAGGTGGAGATCGCGCTGAAGGCAATCACCTGGGGAGCCCCTGCCGGGGCCATCTTCACGGCGGTGGCGATCCCCCTGGCCATTGCCCTGGCCCTCCTCCTTATTGGACAGTTCGTTGAGGGTGACGCCCCTTTTAGGGGCCTGGTGTCCCTGGTGGCCTACGCCCAGATGCCTTCACTCCTGAAGGGCCTGGCTGTGACGGTTATCGGCCTGGCGACTCCGGCTCAGGAGATGCAGAACATCACAACCAGCCTGGCCTTGATACTCCCCAGGGAACAGGCGGGGTCCACGCTCTACCGCTTGCTCTCCTTCGTGGACCCCTTCGTGTGGTGGGGCCTATACGTGATGATTGTGGGCTACGCTGCCTTCAACTCCTTTACCATGAAGAAGTCCGCCAAGGTCATAATCGCGCTGTACCTGGTGTATGCGGTGATTTCCTTCCTTCTTATGAAGAGGTTCGTGCCTACGCCTGGGGTGTAGAGTCAAAGGAGGTTTCCCAAAGTTGACTGGGAGGTTCAAAGGAGTCCTTGTTGCCGTGGCGGCCCTCACGGTGTTGGCGCTAATCGTGTACGGGAATATGTGGAGGACCCGGGCGGCATCAGGCACCGAGGTCATGGTGGAGGCGGCCTCGCCTGCCACCATCGAGTCTAGTTCCTTCTCCACGGGAGAGGTTGAGGCCGCAGGCATGGTGGAGGCCCGGGCCTCCATGGCTGGCATCCTGGAGAGCGTGGCGGTGCAAGCAGGAGACATGGTGCAGGAGGGCTCGGTGCTTGCCAGGTACCGCCTCCAGGACCTCATCGACCGCAAGGTCTCTATGGAGAGCGCCCTGGCTTCAGCCCGGGCGAACCTGACGGCCCTGTCTACCAGGGCCAGGCAGGGATCGGAGGAGGCCCAGATCAACCTGGCCATGGCGGAAATCGCCCTTACCGTGGCCAAGGAGGCCTTTGATGATGCCCACCGGTGGCCCCCTTGGGATGACCAGTTCATCGATGCGAAGCGCGCCTGGGAGCGTGCCCAGGCTGACTACGAGATGGCGCGGATCAACGCAGAGCGGGTAACGGTGAGCCCTGAGGAAATGGAGGCTGCCAGGGCCAGCTACAGGGCCGCTGAGGTCCAGGCGGAGCAGGCCAGGGAAGACCTGGAGAAGGCTGACATGCTAAGCCCCATCAACGGGGTTGTCCTGGCGGTGCATGCCGGCGACGGCCAGCAGGTCACAGCCGGGCAGCTCCTGGCAGAGCTGTCTGACCCCCTAATGGTGAAGGTCAAGGCCAAGGTAGATGAGCTGGACATCGCCTCAGTCAGCGTGGGGCAGGCGGCCAGGGTTACCACCCAGGCCTACCCCGGGCGGGAGTTCAAGGGGCAGGTGTCATGGATATCCCCCACGGCCCAGAGAGACGGGAATGTGGCCAACTTCATAGTAGAGGTGGACATAGAGAACCCCGAAGGATTGCTCAAGCCGGGCATGTCGGTGGATGTGGACCTCATCCATGCCAGGGTGGAGGCCCATGTCACGGTGCCCCTGGAGGCCGTGCGGGATATCGCCGGGAAGAAGGTTGTGTTTGTTATCGAGGAGGGTGTGGCCAAGGAGCGAGAGGTTGAGGTGGGCGCCGCTAATGGCACACGGACCGAGATTGCCAGCGGCCTGAAGGCAGGAGAGAGTGTCGTGGTGGGCCCGCAGGGGACCCTCAGAACCCTGAAGGACGGGGCTCGCGTTTGGGCTCCTGAGGGGGATAAGGAATGATCTGTCTCAGGGGAGTGAGCAAGGTCTACACTCTGGGTGGCACTGAGGTGCGAGCCCTGGACGGGGTGGACCTTGAGGTATCCGAGGGGGAGTTTGTTGCCATCATGGGCCCCTCAGGTTCGGGGAAGTCCACCTTCCTCAACATCGTGGGGTGCCTGGATACGCCCACCGGGGGGGACTATCTTCTCCGGGGCAAACCCGTAAACGGCCTGGATCCGGATGAGCTGGCCAGGGTTAGAAACCGCGAGGTGGGCTTCGTGTTCCAGACCTTCAACCTGCTGCCCCGGATGAACGCCGTGCGGAATGTGGAACTCCCCATGCTCTATGCTGGGCTGCCGCCAAGGGAGCGGCTCGAGCGGGCCATGGAGGCCCTGGAGAGGGTGGGACTGGGCCACCGGCATCGTCACCGCCCCAATGAGCTCTCCGGCGGGGAGCGGCAGAGAGTGGCCATAGCGCGGGCCTTGGTGAACCGGCCCGCGCTTATCCTGGCGGATGAGCCCACGGGAAACCTTGACACCAAGGCGGGCCAGGAGATAATGGGCCTTCTAACCAGCTTGAACGCAGATGGTAAAACCCTGATGGTAGTGACTCATGACCCGGAAATAGCCGTCTTGGCCCGGCGGCAGGTTCGCTTCCGGGACGGCCAGAAGGTGTCCGACGAGGTGGTGAAGCCATGAACCTCAAGGAGAGCCTGCGAGTGGCCCTGGACAGCATCTGGGCAAACAGGTTGAGGGCATTCCTGACCATGCTGGGCATTGTCATTGGCGTGGCCGCTGTCATCGCTGTGGTTGCCATAGCCCAGGGAGGGCAGGCCATGATACTGGGGGAAATAGAGGGTTTAGGCTCTAACCTCCTGTGGGTGTTTCCCCAAGACCTTAACGAGAGCCTGCACTGGGAACGAATGGAATGGATGGAGACCAGGGACATGGAGGCCTTGCAGGCGTCTTCACCCTACATCGCCGCCGTGACCCCTGAGAACATGCGGACGGTAACCCTCAAGGCTGGCACCACCTCCAAGACGACCTCAGCCTCGGGCGTGAGCCATTCCTTCGCTGACATGAGAAACCTGAGCATCTCCCAGGGAAGGTTCTTCACCCGGGAAGAGGAGAAAGGCTCCCGCAGGGTTGCGGTGGTGGCCAGCAATGTGCCCAAGGACTTGTTCGACGGCAGAAACCCCGTGGGGGAGGCCCTGTACATGGACGGCATCAGGTTCACCGTCACCGGGGTGCTGGAGGAGGACGAGGGGGGCATGTTCGCGGACCGTACCGCCAATGACAGGATCTACGTGCCCTACACCGCCCTGCACCGGCTCCTGGGCGAGAAGCGGCTGGATGTCGTGTTCATCCAGGCTATGACCCCAGAATCCATGCCCGAGGTGAAGGAGGTCATCCTGGAGGTCCTAGAGAAGCGTTTTGGTGAGGATAGGTTCGCCGTCCAGAGCCTCAACGAAGTCATTGCGGTAGCCCAGAGTGTCACGGGCATAATGACAAACGTGGTGGCGGGCATCGCCGCAGTGGCCCTGCTGGTGGGGGGTATCGGCATAATGAACATCATGCTGGTATCAGTTACGGAGCGCACCAGGGAGATCGGTATCCGGAAGGCCCTGGGGGCCCGGCGGAGAGACCTGCTCTACCAGTTCTTGGTGGAGGCTGTGGTGCTCTCGGGGGTAGGAGGCTTGGTAGGGATCGTTGTTGGGGGCGGCCTGGTTAGCGTTGTGGCAAGGCTGGCTCGCCTTCCCTCCCTCATATCCGTCCAGTCCGTGGTACTGGCGTTCCTCTTCGCCGCCGGGGTGGGGGTGCTCTTTGGAGTCTACCCCGCGAGCAAGGCCGCGAAGATGGATCCCATCGATGCCTTGAGATATGAATAGGAGATCCCAGCCGCTCTCCCCTTGAGAACGCTGGGGCATGAGGCAACCTGGGCTGCCTGGACAGGGGAAGGAGTCAAGGTATTGGCGGCCATAATCGAGGCTATGGACCTCAAGAAGAGGTACCGCGGGGGCATCGAGGCGGTAAAGGGTGTCTCCTTCAGTGTGTCCCAGGGCGAGATCTTCGGGTTCCTCGGTCCGAACGGTGCTGGCAAGTCCACGACCATCCACATGCTCATAACCCTCATCAGGCCCACGTCCGGGAGAGCCCAGGTGGCTGGCTGGGACATTGTCACCCACCCCTCCAGGGTGCGGCAGTCCATCGGCTTCGTTTCCCAGGACATAGCGGTGGACGATGCCCTCACCGGCCGGGAGAACCTCCTTTTGCAGGCCAGGCTCTACCATCTCACCAGGGAGGAGGCGGCTTTGCGCTCCCGGGAGGTGCTCAGGATGGTGGAGCTGGAGGACAGGGCCGGCCACCTTGTGAGCACGTACTCCGGGGGCATGCGGAAGCGCCTGGATATCGCGGAGGGCCTGATCCACCGTCCCAAGGTTCTCTTCCTGGATGAGCCTACCCTGGGCCTGGACATCCAGACAAGGCGAAGGATCTGGGACTACATAGTCCGGCTCCGGGAGTCTGAGAACATCACCGTATTCCTTACCACCCACTACATGGAGGAGGCGGACACCCTGTGTGACCGTGTGGCCATCATCGACGGTGGCACGATAGTGGCCTCAGGAACCCCAGGGGACCTCAAGGCCCAGGTTGGCGGGGATATGGTAACCATGAGGGTGAGCGGCGACATGTCCCAGGTGGTTGCTGGCTTGGGAGCCTTAGAGTTCGTGGAGAGGGTGGAGATTGAAAACGGGTCCCTTCGATTGACGGTCAGGGATGGCGAGACGGCGGTGCCACAAATCCTCACGGCCGTAGTAAACCTTGGGCAGGATGTCCTCTCCATGGCCCTGAGGGGTTCCACCCTGGACGATGTGTTTCTTCACTACACTGGCAGGGCGCTCAGGCATGATGAGGGAGGGGACTTCCTCCGGACCTCGATGGCCCTGAAGAGGGCGAGACGATGATGGGCACCTTTTTCCATGATACCTGGTGGGTTGCATGGCGGGAACTCAAGCACTTCCTGGGACAGAGGGTACGGATCCTCCTGTCGCTGGTACAGCCGGTCATCTGGCTCACGCTGGTGGGGAACCTCTTCGGCCAGATCGCCAGGGTACCCGGGTTCCCGGCTGGGAGGTACCTGGACTACATGGCCCCAGGGGTCATAGTCATGGTGACCCTGTTCGCCGGGATATATGGGGGGCTGTCCGTGGTATGGGACAGGAGGATGGGCTTTCTGCAGAAGCTCCTGGCGGCTCCCATCTCCAGGGCGTCAATGGTATACGGCAAGATGCTGGCCATCGGCGTGCAATCGGGTTTCCAGTCCGTGGTGATCTTCCTTATAGCCATGGCGCTGGACGTCAAGTTCTCCGCGGGGCCCCTGGGAGTCCCCGTGCTGGTGCTCCTGGCGATGCTCCTTACCATGGTGTTCGCCGGGATCTCCCTGGCGTTCGGCGCGGTCATCCACTCCCATGATGCCCTCATGGCTGTGATCAACTTCTTCACCCTGCCCCTGGTGTTCACAAGCAGTGCCATGATGCCGGCCTCAATGCTCCCGGGCTGGCTTGCCCAGGTTACCCGGGCGAACCCCCTCACCTACGCAGTGGGGCCCATGAGGGCGCTCTTCCTGGTGGGGTGGGAGGCCAGGGAGCTCCTCACCGGCATTTTCGCCCTGGCGCTCCTGGCGGTGCTCTCCGGCGCCCTGGCAGCCTACCTCTTCCGGAGGAGCGCAGCATGAGGTTCCCGGGCCCGTTAGGGCCACGATCCTGCCGCCAGGGGACGACGGGCGTGGAGTGCCCCGATGCCTGGGAGGCCCCTGGTCTTGAGGGGTCATCTACCAGTCAAGAAGCCTTCGCTCTCCCTCCAGTCCCCTTATCCCGGTGACGTCCTGGCTCACCTCCAGGGTGCCCCTGTAACGGCCTTGACCATCCCTCACGGCGTAGTACCTTATGTGTACGAAACGTCCCTTCAGCTGGAGCCAGAACTCCGCCACGTCCTTGGAGCCATCCCGGAACTCATCAAGAATGCGCTGCACCACGTGGACGCTGTCAGGGGGGTGGCAGTTCTGCACCTTGCGCCCGATGATCCCTGGGCTCCTGGGAAACACCCTTTCCCCCTCGGAATAGAACCTCACCTCGTCGTTTTCGTCCACAAAGGTCACATCCACGGGCATGTAACGGAAGACCAGGTTGATCTCCTCCAGGGTAAGCCTGCCTGTGTGCAGCGCCAGCAGGTCCTCGCTCTCCCCTGGCATGGGCTCACGGGCGGGGGGTGCCGCCCCGTCCCCGGGTTCGGGGCCAGGCTTCCATCCTTGGGCGGCGGTGATGAGGGTGAACCCGAACTCCCCTTCGCCCTCCTTTACACTGGCCCAGTCGGCCTCGGTAAACACGTCCATGCACATGGGGATGAGGATCTTCTCCTCCTTGAAGAACATCTCTTCCACCATCTGGAGGAGTTCCCCGGCGCCTTCCACGAAGGCTGAGGCGTCTCCCTTCCCCATGTACTCCCGGACAGCCTTGAGGCGCTGGCGGATGTCGTCGTGGACCGCCCACATGACCTGCGGAGGCGCGTCCACCCCGTACCTTTCGAGGATCGGGAAGATCTGGTACTCCTTCCTCATGTAGTGGTTGTCCAGCTGGCCGAGGCGTTCCAGGTCTTCCTCCAGGCGGGACCTGAGGGAATCCAGATTGGCCCGGGAAGGGGGCTTCCCCACTTCCTCCAGGGTCTTGCGGATTCCCTTCACCACTATACCGGCGGCCTGGTTCTCCAGGCGCATTGTATGGACGGGATGCCCAGGCGGGACCTCAACGGGCTCCTGCTCATCCAGGGAGGTGCGAAACAGCCCGGCGTGGACATCGCACAGGCGCTTCACCTCTTGCACCGGGAGGCCTTCGGCAACCAGCTGCTGTTCCATCTCGGCGATCTCGGTGGGAGAGAAGTCCCCCACGGCCTGGGAGAACCTGGCGGTGAGTTCCTCGGCGGGAACCCCGGCATGAAGGTCCCGGATGATGCCCTTGAGGATATCCATGCGCTCCTGGGTGATGGCGGGTTGGCCGCCCTCCACCTCCACGGCCTCGCTCGTTTTCTCCCTGATGGCCCTGGCCACCGCCTCCAGGAGCCTCCCCAGGTCTGTCTTGGCCAGGCTGGCGGCGCTGGCCAGTGTGGCCACCCGTGCGAAGGTCTTGCGCATCAGGGGGTTTCTGAGCCTCCTGAACTCAGGCGCATGTTCCGAGAGTACCTCAACGAGAAATGGATACCTATCCAGCAGGGGGCCCACCCGGGTTCCAGGCCCTATTTTCATACCCGCATCACCCTCCGCGAAGTTCTGGCCATAGAGGCCTGGCATGAGATTTCCACCACATCCCCCTGGTTCCCTCCTGGACTTCGCCCGGTATGGAGGGGATCCCAGTGGTGGAGGGAGAATACTGCGATATTAGCCACACGGGGGAGGGTTTGCACTTGGGCCGCATCTACCTGGTACGGCACGGCAGGACCCAGTGGAACCGGGACAAGGTCTTCCGGGGGATGGCCGAGGTGCCCCTTGATGAGATGGGAAGGGAACAGGCAAGGGCCATCGCAGGCGGGATCAGTGATGGTCTTACTGCTATCCTGACCAGCCCTGTGGGGCGAGCCATGGAGACCGCAGCCATTGCCGCCGGGGAGATGGGGGGACCCGAGCCTAGGGTCGTGGATGGCCTGAGGGACATTGACTTCGGCGTCTTGCAGGGGGTTTCCAAAGAGGAGGCCTGCCGGCGGTTTCCTGGTGTGATGGAGGAGTGGAGGTCCCGGCCCCAGGATGTCCGGTTTCCCCAGGGCGAGAGATTGGAAGAGGTGGCTGGCCGGGCCTGGGCGAGCCTGGTAGCCTTAGCCCGGGAGCACAGGGACGGCCGAGTCATGGCGGTCTCCCACAGGGTGGTTATAAAGGTTCTCCTCCTCAAGGCAATGGGGGCGGGACTCGAGTCATTCTGGCGAATCAGGCAGGATACCGCCTGCATCAACGTCCTGGACTTCGGGGACGAGGAGTTCTGGGTACGCAGGGTGAATGACACCTGTCATCTCAAGGGGCTCGGGCCTGGCAGGGTGGACTCCTGACTCTCTGGCCGGGACGCCAGTACGATGCCCCACAATACCATGGCCATGCCCAGGATGTCCAGGGGCCCCAGGCCCTCGTCCAGGAACACTAGGCCAAGGATGGCTGTGGCGATGGGCTCGATCGTGGCGGTGATGGAGGCCTTGCCCGCCTGGATGTGGCGGATGCCCCCGGTGAACAAGAGGAACGCTACCGTCCCGGGAAGTATAGCGTTGGCCATGGCCGCCGGCCACGCGCCCGTGGGAATGACAGGTGGGCCCTCAAGGCTGAAGGCAGCGTAGGCCAGGAGGAAGGGCAGGGCGACGCTCATGGTGGAGAACTGCACGGCGGCGGGGTGATACCGGGGGGCGAGCCCCTTTAGGACCAGGGTGTAGATGGCGTAGAACACCCCGGAACCCAGGCCGGTGGCCAGGGCCAGCCAGGACAGGTTGAGGCCCTGGCGGAAGAGGGCACCCCATGCCCCTGTCAGGAGCCCAAGCCCCACCACGGTGAGGACCACCGCCGTGATCTTCCGGGGGGTCAGGGGTTCCTTCAGGAAGACCCGGGCCAGGATGGCCACGAACACCGGGGCCGTGTAGTTCATGAGGGCTGCCAGGGCTACGCTGGTCAGGGTGACACAGGTTATGAAGAGCGGCTGGGACAGGGCGGGGCCCACGAAGCCGAGCACCAGGAAGATGGGGATATCCCTCCGCTGTATGCGCAGTAGGCGAGGTTGGGAAAGAAGTATCCACAGGCCCAGGATGGCCCAGGCCATGGATGCCCTCATGAGGACGATGAGGGATGCTTGGAGACCCTGCAGCTGCAAGAGCCGGACAAACAGGGAGCCTGAACCCCAGAGCACTCCGGCGGTGAGTACCATGATATAGGGTTTCAACCTGGCTTTTGCCTCCTGAGACTGCCGCATCCATTATAGCACAGGTTGTGATGGGGAAAGAGAGGTCCTTGGCTTGACGAGAAACCATTTCATATTGCTCTTCCTGGCTGTCGCCACCCTCATGGTGACCCGGGGTGGGGAGTTCTTCTGCACTCACGAGCTCTTGATACCCCGGAACGCCCAGCGTGCCTTCGTGCTTGCAGGTGGGAGGGAGGCTGCCCTCTCCCGGGAGGAGATCACCGAGTTCATCACATTGTTCAACATGGGCGAGGACCCGGTGCGGTACCCGGGCAAGCCGGTGGGCACCCGGGTGGTCCTGGAAATGGATGGAGGTGCAAGGATCACGGTGTGGAGTCACTCCCGGGAACGGGCTGGGGTGGAGACCGTGTCTTATGGGAACGTCAAGCGCTATACGGTGCTGGCCCCGGAGATGGCCCAGCACATCGCCGGACTCGAAGATCCCGGGGGCTGAAGCCGCACCCGGGGCCAGCGCCTCACCGGCCAAGGACGTGTTTCACTGTGCTGTAGAGACCTGTGGCGCTTAGCCCAACGGCCAGCCCCCTTATGAGGGTGGTAAACCACGGCGTCTCAGAAAAGTAGGTGTAGCCCAGGCTGATTACCAGGCCCAGGGCCACCGCCAAGAGGCCGCTGAACCTTGAGGGGAAGCCCAGCGCCTTGGCCAGCTGGACGACCCCCATGACCACCAGGACAGCGGGCATATCCCTTCCCACATCCATGTCCACTTCTTGTCACTCCTGCCTACCAGCGTCGCTTGGAGCCCACGTCAACGTGGAGGTGACCCTGGTATACTCCAATACCGCCGTTCTCGAAGAAGGGCATTGCCCTCCTGGTGAGTTCCTTAATGCTCATTCCCGGCACCCTTATATCTGCGGCCATTCCCTTCATGTGAAGGGAGTTCTTGGCGGCGCCTGGAAGGGTCCCGTTGTACTCTGGGCACCGGTAGCTGCTGGTGATGATGACTGGACGGCCAAGATCCGAGCGGAGTGCTTGCAGGCGCAGGACAAGGTCCTCAAACCCCTTGGAGAGCATCACGCGGGAGCAGTGGGGACATGAGAACTCCCTGGCATCGAAGTTCTGAGTGAGGCGGTAGTTAAGGCCCGGGTCCGCGAGGGCTTCCCCCGGACTCACCAGGATCTCGTGACGCGTCCAGGCAAGCGCTCCCAGCGTGGGGCTTCCGTCACCGTAGACCTTATGGCCATCCACCATAAAACAGGCGGCGGGGCCCGAAGGACCCGCCATGGCATCAACGCACCCGAGGTCCCTCATCCAGCAGGCCATGCCCCAAATGGTGGAGTCGCGGGCGGCCACCATGACATGCTCAGCGTCAGTGACACCCACGGCCACCCGGGGGATTATGGCCTGGGGGTGCGCGCTAATAGCCCCCTGGTGCTGCCGGAGGGCCCTTCCCTTGACCACCAGGAGGGGGCCCGCTTGGATGAGAAGCCTGTAGAGGGCAGCCCGGGATGGAGAAAGGCTCCACATGGGCCTTATCTCCAGGGACTCATCCTTCCGCGCCTTGGTGTGGCGCAGGGCCGGCCAGCCCTGTGCCACCTTGGAACTCAGCAAGGAGCCCTGGTACACCAAGGCGCCGTGAATGCCGTGCTCCCCGGGGTGCCCCAGGGTGGCTGCGCCGGCGTACCCTTTCCCCTGATCCTCCGGAAGTCTTACATGAAGGTCTTCTACCAGTATTCTCAAGGCCCACATCGCCCAGATGACACCCCAATCCCTCAGAGGTTCAATGGTTTAGCCACGGCTTACGTCAACCTGGCAGTGCCAGTATATGAAGGAGGAGTGGGCTTGGTTACAGGCCAGGGGGTTTCCCCTAGGGAGGCTGGGGCTCTTTGCCCTGGGTGAGGTATTCGCCGGGATGCTGGAGGGGAACTTTCCCATGCTCATCCACGGCTCTCGTCTGTGTGCGAGGTGAACACGGTGCTATCATGGAAATGCACTGGATACCAAAGCGAT
The DNA here is from genome assembly GCA_040754315.1 of Bacillota bacterium. Lineage (NCBI taxonomy): Bacteria > Bacillati > Bacillota > Bacillota bacterium. Next base: position 6,319 of record JBFMCS010000017.1, on the reverse strand, counting down.
AAGGGGTTTCCCTAGGATGGGGTGTGTGAAGGTGTATAAAGGTGTATAGGCTCCGGTCATCGTCCCTCTTCAAGCTACGCTGAAGGGTGTTGAACACCAAGAAGAGGCTACCTGGAGAGGCCCCCTTCCCGGGGGCCCATGGCTTTGTGTGAAGGGGGCAGCCTTCCTGGAATTCCCGCGGGGCTCAAGGTGACAGGAATGGTGTTCGAAGATTAGAATAAGTGAAGGATAGCCTTGGGCCAAAGGGGGGTAGGGGCATGAAGGACGTCTACGGGGAGTGCCCAAGTTTCTATGACAGGGCCATCGAAGAGATCCAAGAGGACCTCGTGGACATGGCCAAGCAGGTTTCCCGTTCTCTTGCCCTGGCCATGGAGGCCCTGGAGAAAGGGAACGCAGGCGTGGCTCAGGGTGTCATCAAGGCTGATGACAACATCGACGAGGTGGACCATGCCATAGAGATGAGGGCCCTGGAGGTAATATCCCTGCAGCAGCCTACTACCACGGACCTCAGGGTGCTGGCCTCGGTGCTTAGGATAGTGAAGGAACTGGAGCGCATTGGGGATTATGCCGTGAACATTGCCCAGGTTGCCCAGAAGAGCGAGGCCCAGGGCTGGGAGGCACCCCCGGGAAAGGTCTTGGAGATGGCTGAACCGGTCCAGGGGATGTTCCGGGACGCCATGACCGCCTACATCCAGAGTGACCTGGATCTTGCCCTTCAGGTCGCCGGGGCTGATGACAGGGTGGACCGGTACTTCTACGAGACCCAGGCCGAGATGGTGGATGTCATGAAGGCAGACCCTTCCCGGGTGGAGATGGCCTCCCAGATGGCTCTGGTTGCCAGGTACCTGGAGCGAGCTGCGGATCATTCGGTGAACATCGCGGAGATGGCACACTTTAAGGTCACTGGGGAACGCCGTCCCTTCATGCCGAAGAGGGCCCGGAGGGTGCGCTAGGGAGGGGAGAGCGATGGATCTCGGCGTTGTGATGCTCCTGGCGGGAGGCCTGGGCTTTCTCCTCTACGGTGTGCATGTGGCCGCCAGTGGCCTGGAGAGGGTAGCGCACACCCGCATCAAGATGGCTCTCGAAACCACCGCCAGGTGGCCCATCGCCGGTGTGGCGCTGGGCTTTCTCATGACCGCTCTCATGCAGTCCAGCACCGCAGTCAGCGTTATGCTGGTGGGATTCGTGAAGGCATCCCTCCTCACGACCAGCCAGACCCTGGCGGTCCTGCTGGGATCCGGGCTGGGCACCACCGTGGCAGTCCAGCTCATCGCCTTCCGTGTTACGGACTACGCCCTGGTCCTGGTGGTCCCAGGGGTGGTACTCAGGGTGTTCGCCCGCAGGGCCCGCATGGCCAACCTGGGTTCGGTGATACTGGGTTCGGGCCTGATCTTCTATGGGATGGGTCTGATGCTGGACGCGGTGGAACCCATGAGGTCCCTTCCCTTCTTCAGAGAGGTCCTTGTGGGCCTGTCCAACAACCCCATCCGGGCCATACTGGCAGCCGCTGTCTTTGCCGCGCTGGCGCATAGCTCCGCTGCCACCGTGGCGCTGGTAATGGCCCTGGCCATCCACGCTGAGATCAGCCTGGCAGGGGCTTTGCCCTTGATAGTCGGGGCCAACGTGGGTACCACGGGAACCGCCTTGGTCTCAAGCTTGGCCGGTTCCCGGGAGTCCCAGCGAATGGCCCTGGCCAATGTGCTGTTCAAGGTGTTCGGGGCCCTCTTGGTGCTGCCTCTCCTGGGGCCTTGGGAGCAGGTGATCCGCTTCAGTACCAGTGACCCGGCGAGGCAGGTGGCCCACGCTCACACGGGGTTCAACCTGGTAGTACTGGTGGTGCTGTTACCCTTGTCGCCGTTCTTCTCCCGCCTGGTGCGGTGGATCCTCCCCGGGGTTCCGGCGGAGCGGCCTGTGCCCCTGTACCTGTCCGAGGGGGTTCTGGATGTTCCCGAAGTTGCGCTGGGCCAGGTGAAGAAGGAGGTTCTTCGCATGGCGGACCTGGTAAGGCGGAACCTCATGTCCCCTCTTATCCCCATACTGCGATCGGGGAATCCGGGCTTCATGGCCAGGGCAGAGGAGACCGAGCATACCCTGGATGTCCTTTATCGTTCCATCGTGACATACCTCGCCCAGCTCTCCCAGAAGGGGCTGGCGCCTGAGGCCTCCCTGGAGGGGGTGAAACTCCTCTACATCTCCAATGACCTGGAGCACCTGGGGGATACCTGCATGCAGATGGCCAGCATCTCCCGGAAGACCCAGGACTGGGGCATGGATCTGTCCAGGGAGGGATGGATTGAAATAGAAGACATGTACCACCAGGTTGAGGCGGGGTTCGACCGTGCCATTTCCGCCTTGGCCGATGGGGACACTGGCATGGCTAGGAGGGTTATCCAGGACCAGCCATTGGTGGCAAGGCTGGAGAAGCGGCTGCGCTATACCCATGTGTTGCGTATCCAGGAGGATGTGGCAGTCAGCCGGGACACCAGTGAGATCCACATGGACCTCATCTACGGGCTCCTGCGGATAAACCAGCACTCCGTCAGCATAGCCCAGGCGGTGATGGGCATCATCTAGACCCTGAGGCTCTTATAGCCAGGTGGCCACCAGCCGTTCAACCCCTATGTACCGGATACGAAGGGAACCACGAAGTGACCATTCGAGTCTCCCCGCTTCCGCATGGTCACGTCTTGGCGATGTGCCAGTCTCCCCTGGTAGGCGCGAAAGGCGGCTGTCTCCCGCAAAGTCCATCTTGTCTCTGTCGACCTTATACGAGGAGCCTCCCCCTGGAGACAAATTCGCAGGAACGACTTGTGCTGGATTCTTGACTGGCCATTGAGCCGGACGGATTACAGTGCGAAGATAGCAGTTCAACACCCGAAGGGCCGCGGTTAAGCCAGTAGGTCGCGTTGGTGTGAGCGTCGAAAACGCGGTGAGGGATCTAGGTGCAGTATACCCACACTGCTTCCCGAGCCAGAGAGTCAGCAAAACGCGGGCTGGTTCGTGGGAGAGCCTGCCATTCCTGAACCGTATATACCAGAAGATCGACGGGAACGGGCAGCCCGGTGGTGTCAAACTTCACTCCTCGCTCCATGAAGGGAACGGGAGACTCATCCACCACAATCACGAGATCCAGATCACTGCCCACCCCCCAGTCACCACGGGCGTATGATCCGAAGTAGCCCAATCGAACAATATTTTTGAACTTATCGATGATCTCTTCAGCCCAGCGCCTTATCGCTTTTTCAACAGACTGTGCATCAGGCCATGTGAACACGGGTGAACTCAACGATCTCACGGGCAAAGTCCAGCGCCTCCTTGCTCTGGATGGGCCCGTAGTGCTCAAAAGGGGCCCCCTCAACGTGTCCATTGGGATAGCGGGAGGGAACGTAGAAATTATCAAGCACACGGCCCTTTTCAATAAGGTGTTGCGGGACTGCGCAATGGGTGCCCAGTTCGGAGAGGATCTTGGCAACCACGTGCCCCCAGGCTTCCTGGCCAAGATGAAGGTGCAAGGCCTTTGCTGCCTTCTCCGCAGCTTGGTGGGCGGCAAAGCAGGCCCACTCATGACGTCCTGCCCGCAGGGAGTCCTCGGCCTGCTCCAGGTCTCGGGCAGATTGCCGCAACCAGTCACGAGCCCTATTCGACACCAGTCCCGTCACCTCGCTCAAGTTTACGGTTGACACCTCAAGTATAACATGAGAAAGAGTTGCTTGGACGCACGATAGGTGCAGGCTATGAATAACTTCTGTTCCGGGGTTATGCCGTCATCTAGACCGCCCTCTGGTTGAGTATAACACCCCCGATAACCATGGCCGCCCCAACAATGTGTACTGGCAGGAGGGGCTCCGCCAGGAGCACGGCTGCCGTGATCATGCCTGATATAGGCACCAGGTTGACGAAGACCGCAGCCCGGGTTGCCCCTAGCCTTTCAACCCCTGCGTACCACCAGACGAAGGCCAGCACCGTCACGAGGATGGTCAGGTAGACCAGAGAGCCCCAGGCTACCAGTGAGAGGCGGGCCCAAGGTGTGCCAAAGATCTGGGGAATGGCAAAGGGCAGGAAGAACAGGGTGCCTGCCACGCAGGTGTAGGCCACGGAGGTCACGGGGGAGTAGTGGGCCATGGCCTTCTTCCCTGCCACTGTGAAGGCGGCCCAGCACACTGGGGCCCCGAACAGGAGGAGCTGGTGGGGCCCTATCCCCCCGGACAGGAGCATGGAGGGTGAAGCCTTGGTCACTGTGATCATGGCTCCGAGGAACGCCAGGGCCAGAGCTACTCCCTGGATGGCTGTGAGCCTCTCCCGGAGGAAGAGGGCTCCCGCAATGGTGGTGAGAATGGGGTTTGTGGCTATGACCAGGGAGCTCTCACCAGCTGGGTTGAACTTCAGGCCGTAGAGGAAGAAGATGTTGTAGAGGAACGCCCCTGTGAAGCCCAGGAAGACAAGGAGAGGGATATGCTTCCTGCCAGGCAGGGCCTTCTTCCCTTCCTTGCGGAGGACCCATGGCACCAGGATCAGCGAACTGGCGGCGAAGCGGATGAAAGCCAGGGCAAAAGGGGGTATCTCCTGCACGGCTGCCTTTCCCGCCACGAAGGAGCCACCCCAGGTGATGGGTGCTCCCACCAGGAACAGGTACGTCAATATACGGGTGTCCAGCAATTTCACAGAACCATCCCCTTCCACTTGCCTCGCCTGAAGAACCACGCTGTCCCCGCAGCTTGAACAATCCAGTCGAGCAGGATAGCTATCCAAGCCCCAGTGAGCCCGAGGCCCATTCGCACCATGAGGGCGGCCATGGCTACCCTCACGCCCCAGGAGGCTGCCACAGTTACCAGGAAGACCGTCCTGGTGTCCCCTGCGCCCCGGAGGGCCCCGGCCAGGGTGTGGCCGATCCCGGTGAAGACCTGGGAGAAGGCGACTATCCTGAGGAGCATAGCTCCCTGCCCGGCTACAACAGGGTCGCCAGTGAAGGCCCTCACCAGGATACCGGGGAAAAGGCCGAAAAGTAGCCCCATGAAGCCCATGAATACGGCGCAGACCCTTGTGGATTCCCAGGCGTAGGCTTGGGCCCTTTCGGGTTGGGAGGCACCCAGTGACTGGCCCACGGTGGTGGCGGCCGCCACGGAAAACCCGATGGCAGGCATGAAGGAGATCAACTCGACCATGGACGCCACCGTCGCGCTGGCTACCGCGGTCGTGCCCAGGGCCGCCACAATCCTGAGGTGAACTGCCTGAGCAGTGCTGAGGTTCAGCCTCTCCACGATGGCTGGGAGCCCTATCCTCAGCATCCTGCGGATGACATTCGTATCCAGGCGGGCAAAGTCCGCTGCCAGGAGGTTCAGTCCCGAGCTGCCCCTGAGCATGAATACCAGAAGGCTTATGGCGGCCATGGTCCGGGCTATGCTGGTGGCCAGCCCGGCTCCGAGGAGTCCAAGGGCGGGGAAGCCCAGGTGCCCGAAGATGAGAACCCAGTTCAAAAACACGTTGAGGACATTGGCCAGCGCGTTTACCTTGAGAGGGGTCTTGGTGTCCCCAGCGCCCCTTAGCGCAAAGGTCATGGTGAGGGCAAGGAACAAGAAACCCAGGCCGGGGGAGAGGCCCCAGAGGTAGAGGCGGCCCATGTCCACCACTTCACCGGTGGCGCCCATGAGGGTCATTATCCTGGTGGCCCATATGAAGAAGCCAAGGGAAACGGCTACGGCTACCATGGCGAAGGAGAGGATGGCCTGGGCGGCTGCCCGGGATGCCTGGCGGTGCTCCCCGGCACCAATGTGCCGGGCGATGACCGCGGCCACCCCGGCGCCGAAGCCCAGCACTCCCGCATAGGGTATGAACACGGGGCGGAAACTCAGGCCCACCGCTGCGATGGCCTCAGGACCCAGGCGCCCCACCATAACCATGTCCACCATCTGGGTTGCCGTCTGGAGGGCCATCTCCGCTGCCACAGGCCATGCCAGCGCGACTATGTGGCGGCGCAGGCCGTGGGGGGGACGGGCTGGGGGTTCACCTTGAGTCAATGGCCTGATACCCCTCTTCCAACTAGTACCTGGTAAGCCTCAGGCTGCCCACTTCGGCCTGGAGCTCCAGGTTGATCCGTTTTCCGGCCTGGTCGTATCCAGGACTGAGCCACCATTCCTTGTCCCTGGAAAAACCCAGTTCCTGCAGGTTGTGAGAGGACAAGGCGCCTTGGGTACTAACCGTTCCAAAAAGCATAGCGTTTTATCAACTGCTAAGACGCCGGGCGAACAGCGCTCCCGACAATTTGCGCCGGGGGATCGCACCCCGGTGCCGGAGCCAGACCATCTCGCGGCGGGCCGTGTGC
>JBFMCS010000016.1 GCA_040754315.1 Bacillota bacterium | reverse complement strand
CCGCCAACGGTACGATGGTCAGTCAGCTTTCCGTCCTTGAGCCACCGGTGCAAGGTGGTCTTGGAAAGCCTGTATGTTCTCTCTACTTCCAATTGTCTCAACAGCATCCAGCATTACCTCGTTCAACCAAATCTCATATTCTCGCTTGTCTGGCACGGTCTCAAATGGCGGGTCAACTTCAATCCGTTCACCGTTGACCACCACGAAATCCTCACCAATCTCATCTATAGTATACATCATTCTTGCCTCCTTGTCAAATGCTTCGGGCAGGTTTCTAGAGGAAAAGTCAGTTATCCGGTAACTGTTTCATCCTCCCCTGGCGCGCCGGTGTCGCCAGCCGGCCCTTTGTGGTCAGGGCGTCCGTATCCACCGCCAGATCTCCTTCAACGCGGCCGGCTTGCCGTACATCAGCATGCCAGCGCGGAACACCCGGGCTGCCGCTCTTCCCACTACCACCTGGCTCACGATGAGCAAGACCGCCGCCGCGACCAATTCGACCACGGGTATGGTGGTGAGGCCCATGCGGACCATGATCACGAAGGGACTGGTGATGGGGAAAAAGGTACCGAGTTTGGCCACGAAGCCGTCCGGGCTGGCGATCGCGGGGGGGACGAAGATCATGTTGAGGAAGGGCAGCATCATGATCGTCCCCTGGACATTGCCCGCGCTCTCGAGGTCAGGGATTATCGCGCCCGAGGCGACGAACATGGAGGCGAACAGGAGGTAACCCAGCAAGGCGAAGAAACCGATTAGCGGAAGCGAACTGATATCGATGAGTTGGCCGAGGGGCAGGCGGAAGTGGAAGTGGTTGGCCAGGAGAGCCGGCACGATCCAGGCGGCGGCCTGAACCAAGGCCAGGCCCGAGTGGCCGAACACCTTGCCGTCGAGTAGATGCCGGGGTTCGATCGAGGACAGCAATACCTCGATCATCCGTGTTCGCTTTTCCTGAAGGGTGCTGGTGAACAGCATGGCGGCAGTGGTGTAGATGAGAATCCCGAGGAAGATCGCCAGTCCTCCCGAGGCCGCCAGCCGGGCTCTACGGAGTCCCGGGTCGGCGGCTCCCGGGTCCAGGGCGACGGGCACCAGCACGGCCGGCGCCGCCAGCCACCGTTGGGTCTGATAATCTAGCCCCACCAGTTGGGCGCGGTGATCCCAGAGAAACACATCGACAGCCTCGAGGAGGGCGGCCTCGCTCGCCAGGGTGCCCCTGACGCTGTATACCGGCAGGCGGCCGGTCTGCACGAAGTCCTCGCTCAGCACGAGGTGGCCATGGGCGCCGCGCTCCTTGACTTGCTCCGCGACGGTACGGGGATCGCCGGTGAACAGGATGAACTCGAGACGCTCGGGATCGCCTGCTTCCTGCAATTGGGGAAAGGCTTCAATGTGGTCGACCACGTAATACACGGCACGTTGCGGGGGGTTCAGGCGCTCAAGGAGCCACGAGCCGCCCCAGAACACGCTCACGATTAGCGGCGATAAGAGCAAGCCAATGAGGAATTCGCGGCTACGCAAGTTGCGCATTATCTCCCACATCGCTACTTTAAGCGTCGGCGGCATCTTCCTCGGACACCTCCCTGGCCAGCCCCACGAAGATGTCGTGAAGCGTCGGGCGTGAGACGGTGATCTCGTCGGTCAACGCATCCGGGGGGACGGCGGCGGCGAACCGGGCGGGAGTCACCTCTGGCTTCAGCCAGAACACGGCGCTCCCCTGGCTGAACTTGGCTGACGCCACCAGGGGGGACCGCTCCAGTTCCGCGAAAGGACCAGGACCGCGCAGCACCGCCTTGAACCCGCCGAAGCGGGCCCGGACTTCACCGGTATCCCCGTAGAACACCTGGCCACCCCGGTGCAGGAAGAATATGCGGTCACAGGTCTCCTCCACCAGGTTCATCTGGTGACTCGAAAGCAATACCGCCGCTCCCTGTGTCGCCAACCGGTGGATTTCCTCCTTGAACAGGTCCTGGTTGAGGGGGTCGAGCCCGGAAAACGGCTCATCCATCACGATGAGCCTGGGTTCATGTAACACGGCGGCGATGAGTTGCACCTTCTGGGCCATGCCCTTCGAGAGCCGGTCCACCCGCGCCCCACTCCAGCGAAGCAGGTCCATCCGCTCCAGCCAGACCCGGGCGCGCGCCCGGGCCGTGACCGGGTCTACCTGCTTCAGCCCGGCAAGGTACACCAGTGTATCCATCACCCGCGTGTCTCTGTAAAGACCGCGTTCTTCGGGCACATAGCCCACCCGCGACTTGGGGATGCCTCTTGAAGGACCGTCCTTGAAGTGGTAGACGATTTCCCCCCGGTCCGGCGCGATGATCCCCATGATCATCCGGATCATGGTGGTCTTCCCCGCTCCGTTGGGTCCGAGGATGCCCATGACTTCCCCCGCCCGAACCTCAAAGGACACGGCGTCGACCACCTTGCGGTGGCCGTACGACTTGTCGACCGCGCGTACCGCCAGGATCTCTTCCCCTGCCCCCATCGCGCACCGGCCTCCTCGTTCATCCCGTCCGGCGAGACTCCGGCAGTACAATTCGACTGTAGCGCTAACGATCCCTTCGCGCGGCATGGCCAAATGGAGAAAGTAACGCCGCCAGGACTCCTCCGTGGAGCCGAACGCGTTGTCGCCGCAGAAGAAGTAGTCCACCAGCGCTTAGCGCAACCGGGCGAGTTCCCGGGAACGCGCGTACCCCGTGGACCCTGCCAGTGCCAAGTCTAGCAGTTTCAAGCGTGCGCTCGAACGCCCGTTCCGAGTGGTCGGCGTTGTTCTTTGCCCGCCAGTTCAGGACCCTCTCCGCTTCGCTGCCGATATTGGCTATCTGCTCGACCAGGGGCAACTGCTGCCAGCGACCGGCGGCCTCATGACACAGACCATGACAAATCGTTACTTGACAATCCAAACCCTGCCGTGATAACATAGTGGCACGAATATCACATTTGTAGCACAGGTGGGGGATTCATGCACATCCCAGACGGCCTCCTCCCGGTTACACTTACAGGGACTGGCTACGTGCTTTTGGCCGGAACCGTCCTGGGGATACTTCGTGGTACCAGCCTCAAGGGACTGCTACGAACAATGACCAGGATAAGCCTGGTTTCCTCTGTGGTGTTCGTCTCATCAATGGTACACATCCCCATGGGTTATACATCCGTGCACTTCACCTTTGCGCCTCTGGCGGGCATACTCCTGGGGCCCGTCTCCTTTGTGGCCGTAGGCCTGGCTATCGCCCTCCAGTGGCTGCTCTTGGGGCACGGTGGTCTTTCCACCCTGGGGGTTAACACCTTCAGCATGGGATCTGCCGCGCTCCTGGCGTGGCTCATCATGAGGCGGGCCAAGTCCGCCCCCACTGGAGGACACCCCCCAGTGGCGCTTCTTGCCGGGATCGCCGGGTCATTCTGCAAGGTCCTGCTGGGGAGCACCCTCCTTGTGGTGGGAGGCTTTCCCCCGGTAACCTTCTGGCTGGTCCTGGGGGCCCACGTCCCGGTCATCCTGGGCGAGGGCGCCATCACCGCGCTGGCCGCAAGGTACCTGTTGCACCATATTGAGGAGAAAGGCCTGAATCATGGAGACTCGTTTCAGAAAGTGCATGGGAAGGGATAACAGGAGGATCCATCGCTTCTATGTGCGCCTCGGCCTGCTGTGGGCGGGGCTGGCCCTGGGGCTCATGCTCATTGGGGACGGGCAAGCCCTGGCTCACCGGCTTTTGGTACTGGTTGTAGAGGGCCAGGGCATCATCCAGGTGGTATACGAAGGCGGCATCCCGGCGCGGCGGGCCCTCGTGACCGTGCACTACTTGGATGGGGGGATCAGCGAGGGTTACGTTGACGGCGACGGCTACTTCCCGGTCACCGATCTCTGGAGCGTTGCTCGCATCGAGGCTGATGATGGATTGGGACACAGGGTGAGCCAGGACTTCTCACGAGAGACGGAACACCGGGTCCCCGTGTGGCTCAGGGTTGTCGCTGGCTTGATCATTCTCCTTGGAATGGCCCTGTTGTTCCGGGGTTACCAGTCCGGGGCAGGAACGAACCGGACCTAGTGCGGGAGGGATACCCGTGACAAGCACCTACAGCCCTGGGAGAAGAACCCTAGCCGCGATGGCCATCATTTCCCTAGCCATCGCGATGGGTGGTTGCTCTCCTGGCTCACCCGCACCCGGCGACCATGGCCATGAGCACGGCGAACTGCCGTACGAATGGAGCGCGGAGTGCGAGCTCAGACCTGGCCGCTACACGCTGGTGTTCAGCGAGGCAAGGCACGACTCCTCCATCCTGGTGGCCTTCCTCGGGGAGACTGGTGAGCGTGAGGGAATGGACCACCTCGCTCAACATGTTATGGAGGCAGCCGCGGAGGATGTCCCGGCAGGCGGTAGCCTCCTGGTGAAGGACCAGCACGCCTACAACCTGGAGATTGACCCGGAGGGGACCACATTTACCCTGGAGGTCCTAGAGGCCGGGCGCTACGTGATCTATACTGAGCACTTTGCATGGGAATTCGACATGAGGATCCTGGCAGATGACGGCACCGAGGTGGAGATGGAAAACCCGCGGGAGCATGCAGAGCCCCACGAGCACTGATGCTAGTGTCGCCAGGGTAACCTGAAGGCTATACCGGTAGCTGAAGGTGCCGCGGCCAACCACGTTTGCCACACGGCAACACCGGCTACACGTTGCAGCAATCTACTCGGAGATGACCTCCTTCCACGGTTTGTGTCCTCTCAGAAAGCCCGGCGCATTGCCTCCTGAGCGCTGCTTTGAGCACGCGCCGTTTGCCTTCGATGCACCGCTACCGGTACACCCTTGGTGTGGGATTCTCCACAAGAGCATGGCACCTCTTGTCAAGTGGCAGGGAACCCAGCCATTCCAGGAGCGAATCAAGAGGCAGGGACCGCCATCCCTGCCTCAGTTGCCTTGATCCCTCAAGCCAGGTGGATCTTGCCCAGCCGGCCCACACTCCTCATTCGCTCTTCAGCCAGGACCTCGGCGGCCCTGTGGTTAGAGATGCCCTGAGCCTGAGCCATCTGAAGCGCCCTGGTCACCTTGTGGAATATGGTGCTGACCTGGGCCATTACCCGGTCCCGGCTGTAGCCGGAGGGATGCATCTCGTCGGCAACGCTAATGACGCCCCCCCCGTTGATCAAGAAGTCCGGGACATAGAGGATCCCTCGCTCCGCCAGGAGATCCCCATGCCGCTCCTCGGCCAGCTGGTTATTGGCCGCCCCCGCGACAACCCGGCACTTGAGCCTTGACACAGTCCTGTCATTGATGACAGCCCCGAGGGCACAGGGGGCGAAGATATCGCACTCCACATCGCAGATGTCCCCGGGTGCCACGGCCCGGGCACCATAGGCCTTCACGGCACGCTCGGCCTTGTCAGGGAATATGTCCGTCACCACCAGGCTGGCCCCTTCCTCGTGAAGGTGCCTGGCCAGGTGGAGCCCCACGCTTCCCACACCCTGCAATGCTACGGTCAGGCCCTTCAGGCTCTCGCTTCCGAACGCCGCCAGCGCCGCCGCGGCCATGCCCCTGTAGACACCGTAGGCCGTGGCAGGAGACGGCTCCCCGCTGATCTCGGGCAGCCCCCTTACATGCTGCGTCTCCATACGCACCAAGTTCATATCGTCACAGGTGGTCCCAACGTCCTCCGCCGTGATATAGCGACCTGACAGGCTCTCTACGAAACGCCCAAACGCCCGGAAAAGCACCTCCGTCTTGTCCTCCCTGGGGTCCGCAAGTATCACGGCCTTCCCGCCCCCAAGGTTCAACCCCATGGCAGCGTTCTTGTAGGTCATGCCCCTGGATAGCCGCAGCACATCCTCCAGGGCTTCCTCCTCCGTGGCGTACGGCCACATGCGGCACCCTCCCAGGGCCGGCCCCAGGGACGTATCGTGGATCCCGATGATCGCCCGGAGGCCAGACCCCTTGTCGTGGCAGAACACCACCTGCTCGTAACCGCAAGATGCGTCAAATACCCCCAACCGGCTCCCCTCCAGACGCTAGAATATGGCTTGTTCCCGGTACTCCCCGAACTCCTCCCGGAGGACACCCATGATCTCCCCAAGGGAGGCGTGGGCCTCAACCGATTCCAGTATCACAGGCATCAGGTTGGTCCCCTCCCGGGCAGCCGCCCGCAGGCGCTCCAGGCTGTGACAAAAAACGGCGCTGTCCCTTTGTCGCCTCATCCTCTTTAGGCGTTCGGCTTGGGCCTTCTCCACCGCTGGATCTACCTGGAGGATGGGAATGCTCACCTCCTCGCTGGTGGTGTAGGTGTTCACTCCCACCACTGAGAGGATCCCCTGCTCCACCCTGCGGTTGTGCTCGAAGGCCGCCTCAGCGATCTCCTGCTGGAAGAAGCCCTTCTCGATGGCGGGGATCACCCCGCCCAGCGCCTCTATCCTTCTGAAGTATTCCCAGGCCTCCTCTTCCATCTCGCTGGTGAGCGCCTCAACGAAGTACGAGCCTCCCAGCGGGTCAATGGCGTTGGCCACACCGCTTTCCTCCGCGATGACTTGCTGCGTCCTCAGGGCAATCCTCACCGCCTGCTCGCCCGGCAGCGCCAGTGCCTCGTCCATGGAGTTGGTGTGCAGAGACTGCGTGCCACCGAGCACCGCGGCAAGGGCCTGGATGGCCGTCCTGACGATGTTGTTCTCCGCCTGCTGTGACGTTAACGAGCACCCCGCCGTCTGTGTGTGGAAACGCATCTTCCAGGAATCCGGGTTCTGGGCCCGGTACTTCTCCCTCATCACCTTGGCCCATATGCGCCGGGCCGCCCTGTACTTGGACACCTCCTCAAAAAGGTCATTATGGGCGTTGAAGAAGAAAGAAAGCCTCGGAGCGAAGTCGTCAACAGCGAGCCCTGCCTCTATTCCCGCCTCTACATAGGCCATGCCGTTGGCCAAGGTGAAGGCCATTTCCTGGACAGCAGTGGAGCCAGCCTCCCGGATATGGTAGCCGCTTATGCTGATGGCATGCCACTTGGGAACCTCCCGGGAACAGTAGGCGAGAATGTCCGTGATGATTCTCATGGACGGTCTTGGGGGAAATATGAAGGACTTCTGCGCGATGTACTCCTTTAGCATGTCGTTCTGTATGGTGCCCGAGATTGCCTTGGGTGACACACCCTGCTTTTTCGCCACGGCAACGTACATGGCCAGAAGCACAGCCGCAGGACCGTTGATTGTCATGGAGGTGGTCACCTGGTCCAGGGGTATGCCGTCGAGCATTACCTCCATGTCCTCCAGGGAGTCAATGGCCACGCCAAGCCTGCCAACCTCCCCGTGGGCGCGCTCGTGGTCAGAGTCATACCCCATTATGGTGGGCATGTCAAAGGCCACGCTCAGTCCCGTCTGGCCGTGGTCTAATAGGTACTTGAAGCGCAGGTTTGTATCCCGGGCAGTACCGTACCCAGCGAACTGCCTCATGGTCCAGAGGCGAGCCCTGTACATCGTGGAGTAGACCCCCCGGGTAAAGGGGTACTCACCCGGGTCCCCCAGGGCTTCACGGTAGTCAACCTCCTCGCAACGGTAGAACGGGCGAACAGGCCGCCCTGAGACGGTCAAGAAGGACTCCTTCCGCTCGGCAATGGCCAAGGAAAACCACCTCCCAGCCGCGATTATCGGTCCTCCGGGGTTCCCGTTCCGCACCTGTAGCCCAATCCAGATGAGATCCCCTTCGCGCACTCCCTGATGTCTCCGGCAAGGGCCCTCATGTGTTTGGAGCCCATCCTCACAAGGGGGCCTGAAATGGAAAGACCCGCTCGAACCCTGCCCTCATGGTCCAGCACAGGGGCAGCGACACAACGGATCCCAGGGAAGTACTCCTCATCATCTATAGCGTATCCCTCCCGCCGGATCCTCTCCATCTCCTCCTTGAGGGCACCCGCCTGGGTAATCGTGTTCGGCGTGTAGCGCGTGAGGCTCACCGCGCTAATGTACCTCTCAACGCTATCAGGGCCGGAGAAGGCCAGCATGGCTTTGCCTAGCCCGCTGCAGTGGGCCGGAACCCGGGTACCCACCAGAAGCCCCATCTTCAGGGGCTCCCTGCTCTCCACCTTTCTTATGTAAAGCACTTGGAAGTCATCGAGAACCGCGAGGTTCACCGTCTCGCCGCACCGCCTGGAGAGTTCCTCCATTCGTGATGTCGCCTCGTCCTCAAGGCCAATCTGGTGGATCAGCCTGTTTCCCAGTTCGAAGAGCCGGAACCCCAGTCGATAGGCTCCAGTCAGCGGGTTTCGCTTCACGTATCCCCTTGGTTCCAGGGTTCCAAGAAGCCTGTAAACGGTAGTCCTGGGAAGGCCCATGCTCTCCGCCACGTCCGCAACCTTCCGCTCGCCATGGGAAAGCGCCTCAAGTAACTCGAATGCCCGTTCTACAGACTGCACCCCCGAATGCTCGTCCCGGCTCATAAGGCGCCTCTCCTCCCCTGGTTGTCCGCTATGCGGATACGTTCGTCCGTATGGTGGATAGATTCCACGCCAGGCGTGATTCTCCTTCCGGGATCAGGAAGAGGTGCCTCAGGTTGGCCAAGAGAGGGGTTTAACAGGGGCAGGATGCTGCGCCTAGGCCTTGCGTGCCCTGGGCTCGGGAAGCCTCAGGCTCATGCACAGCCCGCTTGCCACCATGAGGGCAGTAAGGCCGAACAGCCAGGAATACCCCAGGCTGGCTACCAGGTAGCCACCCAGGAGGGGCGTGAAGCTCACGGGAGCTACCAGGGAGTTACCCAGACCTATGCAGGTAGGCCTGATCTTCGGTTCCACGAGTTCGAGGATGTAGTTCTGGAATCCCATCCACATGCCTGAGAAGGTCATCCCCAGGCTGAAGTAGACTACCAGGAGCAGACCGGTGCACACACCAGATGGCAAGGATCCCGCTGCCAGGGTCAAGAAGAGGCCAACGCCGGGGGCAGTCATGGTGGAAAACATGGCAAGGAGTATCACCAGGCGGTTGCCGAAGGTGTCGCCCAGGTAGCCCAGGAGTATGCTTCCACCCATGTTGCCGAGCATCTGCACCCCAATGAAGGCCCCCATCATGCTGTCTGGGACGAGGAGCTCGTTCCTGGCATAGGTGACGTAGAAGGGGACGCAGAGCATGTAAAGGTTTCCCAGCACCTTGGTAATGAGAAAACTCTTGAGGCCTGGGTTTGCCCGGACTATGGCAGGCAGGCCCTCCAGGTAGTGGCGGAGGCGCAGCTGCCCTGAACGTGCCTCCCCTGGAGGCTCCCTCAGAAGGTACATGCAGGCTACGATCCCCATCAACGCCATGGATGAGAGGAACACCAAAACCATGTAGCTGCAGGGGAACTCCAGCCACTCCCGGCTGAGAACCCAGGCCACAACACCCCCGGCACCAAAGGCACTGAGGCCGCCCATGGCCTGCATGTACCCCATGAGCCTGCCTCGCCGGGTAGGGCCTATGCACTTTCCCACCATATCCATCCACGGAACCCCCACCACTCCTTCACCGGCGGAACTCAAGGAGTACAGGAAGAGAAACGCCGCCAGGGTAGCCCAGTTGTTCACGGGTTCAAGAAGCAAAACGGCAGGAATGATGAAAAGCAAGGCCAAGGCGTGAACGAGCCCGCCAGCTAGCACCAAGGGCCTCCTGAAGGGCCTGGTTTCAACATATCCCGCAACGAATACCTGGGGGAGAAACCACCCGGCATTCCGAACGGTGGTGCCAAGACCGATGAGGAACGGAGAACTGGTAAGGTGGCTTATGAAGGCTGGCACAAGCACGCTGGGCTCAAAAAGGGCCTGGCTGAGATAGAAGAAGGTCCCGTCAATGGTGAAGAGGCAGAAGTTCCTTCGCTCTGTCTTGGGTATAACATCTTTCCAGCCAGCCATCCAGCTACCTCCAGATTACGCCCATTTCTCGTGTCAAGCGGAAGCCCCACCCGCCAGTGAGCGAACCTTCCGGCATGGAAAGGGTCAACTCTCGAGATACTAAAACCATCAAGTTCCAGGGGAGGTGAGAATCATGGAACCCCGCCTGAAGGATATTCCCCTTGCCCAGCTCAATCCACAGGAACTGGACCGGCTGCGGGAGGCGGAAAAGAGCATCAACAAAGGGCACATGCCTGGAGAGAACCCCGGCGATGTATACCTGATTGCCTTTTCCAAAAAACAGTAAGACCAGGCAGGCCTGGAGATGCTCGGATACGAAGGCCCGCTTGGCAAGAGGGATCCTTCAACATGCTGCAATACCTGGGTAACCCTCTACCGCCATGCGCAAGGCACCGCAGGGGCGCCAGCCCGGCGCCCTTCTCCCTTTACCTTAATACCAGCAGAAGCCGGGCCATGCTCCCGGCTGAGATTGGCCCCCGCCAGCCTATCATTCTGCCCCATTAACCGGAATCCTCTCACTCACCGCCGTGACAAACCCTACAGGAGTCTCCAGCAGCCGTGGGGCAGGATTCATGGCAGGATGGGCGAAGACCTCCCGGAGAAGGTGAGGTGAGGGAATGGAGGAGTTTGCGGAGCTCCTAGGGGTACCCGAGATATTCAGGCCCTACCTCAGGCTGGCAGGCACAGGCGAGGAACGCCGCCTGGTTGAGACCGTGGGGCGCCAGAGACTCAGAGAGGAAGAGATCGCATCACGCATGGGTATGGAGGCCAGTGAGGCTCATGACCTAGTGTGGGGGGCTTACTCCAGGGCCCTCCTGGACATCGTCGAGGAGGGCGACACCGCCCGTTTCAGCGTGTCTGACTTCTACTCGCGCCTGGACAACCTGTGCCTGTTCGAGCCCGAGGTCTATGATAGCCTGCCCCGGGATGTCCGCGATGGACTGGCCCAGTGGAGCCTGTCGGTCTTCACGGGTCGAATGGAGCGGCACCTCCAGGAACCCCAGGCCAAACCGCCCGCCGCTTTCTTTCATTCAGTCATGCTCCTGGACCAGGTGGAGGACGTCATAGACCAAGCCACTGACATCATCCTAGTAGACTGTGACTGCCGCCGCCTATCCCAGCGGTGCGACAAGCCTGTCACAACCTGTCTCCACATGAGCACCGTGCCCAACAGCCTGGCGCACCGGGGCCTTGGAACCCGTATAGACAAGGAACGGGCGAAGGAACTCGTAAGGTGGGCGGATGACCAGGGGCTGGTTCATTGCGCCAACAGCAACTACAAGACGGAAGGCCCCATCTTCATATGTAACTGCGATACATGCTGCTGCTTCCCCTTCAACACCGCGCTGAGGCTCAATTCCAGGGGTACCTACCCGGCCACTTTCCACGTAGCCTTCCATGACCCTGAGGCCTGTAATCGCTGCGGGCGTTGCGCCCGGCGTTGCCCCTTCGGGGCCTTCACGCGTACAGGGACGGGCTCGGAGAAGGGCGTGGTGTTCAATGCGGAGATGTGCTGGGGGTGCGGCCTGTGTGCTCGCACTTGCCCTCGAGGGGCCATAGCCATGGTGCCATTGCCTGAGGCCAAAGCGGTCTAGGACTGCCGAGTGGTCTCCTTGAGCGCCCCGGCCAGCTGGTCCGCGCCGGAGGCAGTGTTGAAGCAGCCTAATCCCACCCGGAGAAAGCCGTGGCCTCCGGTGCCGGTGGTGCGGTGAGCCATGGGAACACAGTGGAGCCCGGCCCTGACCATGATAGAGTGGGCCTCATCCAGGATGGAGGCCACCTCCTGGGGGCGTACCCCGGGGAGGTTCAGGGAAATGACCCTTACCTGCATGTCCGGGCTCCTGGGTCCATAGATGGTAATCCCGGGAACCCCTTCCAGGTCCTCCAGCGCGTAGCGGGTGGGGTCCCTTTCGTTTTCCCTTATCCTGGCTATGCCGCGCTCGAGGATGAAGTCCACGCCAGCCCCCAGCCCTGCGATCCCGGGGGCGTTCAGCGTACCGGCCTCAAAGCGTTCAGGCATGGTGTCAGGCTGGTCCAGGAGGGACTAACTGCCTGTGCCCCCCTCCTTCAGAGATGCCAGTTCCAGGCTATCCTTGACGACGAGGCCCCCGGTCTCCTGTGGACCCAGGAGTGCCCTGTGAGCCGGGAACCGATATATGTGTCCGGGCGCCAGCCTAGAATAGAGAAAGGTTGGTCCTTACCTACCAGGATGTCATAGATCACGGTCTGCCCCCCGACTTCACGAAGAAGACAGATTCGCGCTGTCCTGGAGCGTTACGGCGATCTGGCCGTGGAACTCGACGCGCTACCGGTGCCCGTTCTGCGGGAAAAGGTGCGGAGGAGCATAGAGACAAGCCTTGACATGGAGGCGCTGCGGAGATTATGGGATCTGGAATACGAGGAACAGCACCAGCTTGCGAAGATGCTGCAAGGAAGGTGAACCCCGATGGGTAGGGCCTACTGTGGACCCCGGTACCTGGAAGAGGAACCCATCGACGCTCTATCGCCTTGTTAGTAACGGGGGCCTGCGTGGCGTTCGCACTATTCTATCTAATCTGAACGTCGATCAAGTATCCCATTAGCAACCTTTTCGTTTGATACCACCAGGCAACTGGCCAAGGAGGCGCGCTCGCTCTGTGATTGTCAATGTACTTCCACATCAACGCCAACAGAGATGCGGAGCCCTGCGCGTTTGCCCACTTCGCCACGGACAACATCAAGGGCAAGAGCCTTGTGGAGGTCCTCAGGTCTCCCCTTTTCCGGGCCTTTCAAGACCGCCAGCCCTTCGGGGATAACCTGCTCAGGCCCTGTCCCATCATAGGATCACCCGGGCACCCTTAAAGAGACATGGAGACAGGCGATCGGCGAAGAAGCCCAAGAGAAGTCCCATCATAGATCACCCGGGCACCCTCAAAGAGATGGTTCAGGAGTCATCGGCCCTGCCCACCCACGAAGGGGCCGGGCCACATATCCCAGGGGTGCATTGCCCGGCAGCTGGTGGAGAAGACCAGGGGATGGGAGGAAGTGTCTGGACAACTGTGGAAGAACTCGGGGAAAACCGCAAGACTAGGTGAGGATGAGAGGCCGCGAGGTCGTGCACGGAACATGACAGTGGACACACAGGAAGGTATCGCTCGCCCGGTGCAGAAGGAGTCCTCTAAGTAAGCCAGGAAATGCCACGTTAGAGGACAGGCGGCCACTGGGAAGGCTCACCGGGCATAGGTTCTCTTGATGTGGCGAATACTTGCAGTTGGGCCGCGATCCATGCGAGAAATGGCATGAAAGCCGGGGGGCATGACCTGCCCCTCGTCGATGTGAACCAAAGGGGGCACAGCACTTGGACGGGGTGAAGATATACACTACAGACGGCTGCCCGCATTGTGCCAGGCTCAGGGATGACCTGCGAGAAAAGGGCGTACAGTTCCAGGAGTTCAGCGTATCCCGGGACAAGAATGCCCTGAGGGAAGCAAAGGAGGTCTACGGGGCCGACAGGGTCCCGGTACTCGTTGAGGGCGAGAAGGTTACCATAGGATACCTGGGAGGACCCGGCTGAGGTATCTAAGCACGGGCCGTGTGCCCGGTTCCTCCGGATTGCCAAGCGCCCTAGAACACGTTCGAAGGGTGGAAATGGATACGGGCCTTTCCCACCGAAAGGAGGATTCTCTTGGCGAAAACACTGCTGTTCCTGGCGCCAGCCATGGCCGGACCCGGCAGGAGGGCAAGGGGAAAGAGCCTGTTTCCCCCACTCAACCTTGCCCTGCTGGCGGCCATGACACCCCCTGACTGGGACATGAAGATCATTGACGAGGCCGTGGACACCCTGCCGCAGGATGCTACCGCTGACCTGGTAGCCATTACCTCCATCACCGCCGTGGCCCCCCGTGCCTACCAGCTGGGCGATGACTTCAGGAAGCGAGGCGCCAAGGTGGTCATGGGAGGCATGCATCCCAGTGCCGTGCCGGAGGAGGCTGCCTTGCACTCGGATGCAGTTGTTATAGGTGAGGCGGAACCCGTATGGCCCGAGGTCCTGGCGGATTTCCAGAAAGGCACCCTTAAGAGGTTCTACAAGGCCCCTTTCCTTCCTGACCTCCAGGGACTGCCGAGGCCCCGCCGTGACCTCTTCAATCCCAAGGGCTACCTAACGGTCAATACAGTCCAGACATCCCGGGGATGCCCCCACGATTGCGAGTTCTGTGCCGTCACGCGGTTCTTCGGCCGGCGTTACCGTGTGAGACCCGTGGATGATGTCCTGGAGGAGCTGGACCAGATAAGGTCGAAGATGGTGCTCTTCGTGGACGACAACATCGCCGGGAATCCCCCCCATGCTAAGCGCCTGTTCAAGGCACTCTCAGGTCTTGGCCTTTCCTGGATAGGGCAGAGCTCCCTGAATATAGCCAAGGACCCGGACCTCCTGAGACTTGCCTCCCGCAGCGGCTGCCGGGGCCTGTTCATAGGCTTCGAGTCCCTTATCTCCGAGAACCTGGAACGCATCGGTAAGGGCCTGGTGAACAGGGTTGACGAGTTCAAGGAATCAATCCAGAGGATTCACGATCACGGCATCGGGATCGAGGGCGCCTTCATCTTCGGGTTTGACCGCGATGACGTCGGTGTCATTCGAAGGACCGTGGAGTTCGCCAAGGCGGTCCGTCTTGAGGCGGCACAGTTCGGGATCCTCACGCCCTTTCCCGGGACCCCCCTCTATGAAAGGATGGAGCGGGAAGGCCGGATACTGGAGAGGGACTGGAGCAAGTACACCATCTCCAAGGTAGTGTTCGAACCCGCCGGGATGACCCGGCAGTCCCTCTCGGACGCCTTCGCCTGGGCCTACAAGGAGTTCTACTCGTACCGGTCGATCCTGGCCCGCCTCCTTCCCGGGCTAAGAAGGAACTTCAAGTTCTTCTTCCCCATTAACCTTGGGTTCAGGAGGATCGTGTCCCAGCTCCGCTAGGTTACAGAAAGTCGCGGCGAAAACCTCGGGATTCATTCCGAGGATGAAGGCGATTAGTACAGGCGAAAGGTGCTTGTGGGTCCGGTGGCCGACAGGCTCAGGGACATCCTCCTTGGCGTGGCTCTTCAGCGTGAATGGGAGGTCATTGCTCAGGAAGTCATGCCGGATCAGTTAGCTCTTTGCCTCAGCGCCACCCACGATAAGCCCCGCAGACTTGGTGAAGGTATTAGAGGGTGTATCGGGCCGGATTCTGCTGAAAGAGTTTCCGAGCTTGGCTCGCAAGACTGGACGCGGAACACTGTGGGCGCCTTCGTACTTTGTCGGTTCCGCTGGCAACGTACCCGCCGAAATCATCCAGCGGTACATCGAAGAGCAAACGGCGAAAGGCTGAATGAGCCCTGCAACGAGCATACCGCTTTCCCTTCTATCCCACTCCCGGGCAAGCCACCCTGTTATCCAAGACGTTCGGGTGCGTCCGGTGGGTCTACAACAAAGCGCTGGCCAACCGGGAGCAGCTGTACCAGGAGACCGGGAAGGGTAGCACATACAACCGGGATGCCGGACTTCTCACTGAATGGAGGAAGGAGGCCTCCTGGTTGAGCGAAGTGCCCGCAGTACCACTCCAGCAGGTTTTGTGTCACCAGGGGACAGCATTTGCGAACTTCTTCGCCAAGAGAGGCGGCAAACCCCATTTCAAGGGTAAAAAGGATGCACAATCCGCCACATTCGTGAGCAACGCCTTCCGTTAGGACAGCGATGACCTGTGGCTTGCGAAGATGGATGAGCCTTTAGCGATACGGTGGAGCCGGCGCTTCAATGGCAACCCTTCCTCGGTAACGGTGACGCTTGACAGGGCGGGGAGGTATCATGTCGCCGTCCTGGTTGAGGAGGAGATCCCGCCTCTTGCTCCCGCCGTACAAACGGTAGGTATTGATTGCGGCTTGAAACACGCCATTGTTCCCAGCCGCGGTGAACCTGTGGATAATCCCAGGTTCTTAGTCAAGGACGAACAGCGGCTTGCCAAGGCCCAGCGCAGGCTTGCCAGAAAGCAGAAGGGGTCAAAGAACCGGGCCAGTTGACGACTCAACTCATCCGCGAAAACCAAGTGCTATGCGTGGAGTCGTTAAAGGTGAAGAACATGGCAAAGAACCACACACTGGCAAAGGCCGTCCATGATGTGGCATGGGGCGAACTCGTGGGGCAACTGAAATACAAGGCGCAAATGCAGCGTGGAACATAGAAGCGGAGGGGCTTCGTCTCCTCGGCCTTTCGGCCTGACAAGCCTGCACCGCGGGACACGCGGGAAGTGCCTGTGGAGCCATGGTAAGACCAAAACCCTTGTTTAGGGAACGGCACAGGCGATGAAGCAGGAACCGGAAGGCGTGAGCCTCCGGGAGTCCTCGGACTTCAGTCCGGGGAGGATGTCAACAAGGAGCCTTTCCAGAGAGGTTGGTTTGATTCCGCCACCCTCCTTGGCTTCTTCACTGGATAAGCCAACCTTCAACTATTTCAACTTCGAGGGGTTATGATGTGAGAGGAGTCTTGCTGCCCAGCATCGAAGAAGGTTTTTGTGTTCAGCCAAGATAGGCAGGGAGTAGAACATGGAACACCAACTGCTGCTAGCGATCCTTGATTCCACATACAACGCCATCGTGGCGATTAACACCTCTGGCCAGGTTATAGCCTTTAACCTTGCAGCTGAAAAGATCGTTGGGGTGCCCGCCAGCCACGCGCTGAAAAGACACATAACAGAGATTATCCCGGAAACGCGGCTGCTGGAGATCCTGCAGACCGGCTCCACAGAAACGAATCAAAAAATGGTGATAAACGGTCGCACGATTATATCAAACCGGTCTGCGATTCGCAGGGGAGAAGAGATCATCGGAGCCGTAGGCGTATTCCAGGACATTTCCGATATTGAGGAGGTCCTGGGGGAAATGGAGGCCTATCAGAATCTGGTCAATGAACTCCAGGCCATAATCGAGTACTCCAATGACGGCATATACATCACAGACGGCAAGGGAAAGACCCTCAGAGTGAACTCCGCGTATGAGAAAATGAGCGGCATAGGCTCCGAAGAGGTTGTCGGCAGGGATATGAAAGCTCTCGTTAAGGACAGGTATTTCTCAGAGTCCGTAACCCTGAAGGTTTTGGAGTCTAAGAGCACGGAAACCATCCTCCAGAAGACTCGTTATGGCAAGATTCTCATGGTTACGGGGAACCCCGTCTTCGATGAGAATGGCAGCATAACAATGGTGGTGACCAATGTCCGGGACATCACACAGCTTAATAACCTGCAAGAACAGTTGAAAGAAACCAGCGGGCTGACACGGGGGTATCAACAGGCGCTCTCCAACCTTTCTGTCTCAGAGACCGTGGACATGGTTATGGGGCGGAGCCAGTGCATGAGGGATCTCATGGAACACGCACTTCACATCGCCCCTTTTCCTACCACGGTCCTGATTGAAGGGGAGTCAGGTGTAGGAAAGGAACTCATCGCCGCCTTCATCCACAAGCACAGCACGAGAGCCGCTGGTCCCTTCATAAGGGTCAATTGCGCCGCCATCCCCGAGGCCCTACTGGAGTCTGAGCTATTCGGTTACGAGCCGGGCGCGTTCACCGGGGCTCAGGCACATGGCAAGCCGGGCCTCTTGGAGCTGGCAAATGAAGGAACTATGCTTATGGATGAAGTCAGCGAGATGCCTTTGAACCTCCAGGCGAAGCTCCTGAGGGTTCTCCAAGAAAAGGAGGTGCTACGCGTTGGTGGGATCAAGTACAAGAAGCTCGATGTGCGGGTGATCGCCACCACCAACCTGAACCTGCAGGACATGGTGCACAGAAAGCTCTTTCGCAAGGACCTCTACTACCGGCTCAACGTTGTCAGACTAACGGTTCCCCCATTGAGGAACCGCCGGGAGGATATACTTGAGCTGGCTGAGTTCTTTCTCAAGAAGTACTCACAGGAATACGGGCTGGACAAGAGACTCTCCAGGCGTGCAATGGACTGTTTCGTTCATTACGATTGGCCTGGAAACGTCCGTGAGTTGCGCCATCTCATTGAGAACTTGGTGATCAGCACGATAGAGAACCTGATCGACTTCTCCCACCTGCCCTCCTACATGTATGAATCCTCTGACCCTGAGAGGAAGGTAGTAATCAAGGGGTTGTGTTCCCTGAGGGATGCGGTCCATCAGACCGAGAGGCAATTACTGGAGATGGCCTTAGGTGAGTACGGATCCATACGTAAGGCTGCTGCTGTCTTGGGCATCCACCATGCCACACTGCTGCGAAAGATGCGTGCTTATGACCCTCCGGTTGACGAGGGCGAATGATGTGATGGTTCAATTCCTAACCAAGGGTGGTGCGTAATCGCACCGCCCCTTATTCGTCTCGTACCACAGGGTCGTGAGCCCATTCCGGACTCTCCTGCCATGCCCCCTCTATAGCGGTGCGGTATCGCACCGCTTGCTGGTTCCCCAGTTTAGGCTCCCGCCGCCCTGAGCAGGGATTCAAGGTTGCATGGTCCCTGGCACGCCAATTGCTCAGGCATAGTGAAGCCAGGAGGCAACTTTCGCGTTTGCATGCGGCTGCGAAAACCGGCTGGGAGGGACCAGTAGTGCCAACATTTCAAACCGCCAGGAGGATACTCATAGGCCCTGGGGTTCTCGAAGAACTGCCTCGTGAGATAAGGGAACTCCAGTGCAGGAGGGCCCTTGTGGTCACAGATCCCGGGGTGTTCAGCGCGGGGATGACTAGCAGGGTTATTGACGAGCTAGCCAAGAATTGCCTCGAAGTCGAGGTATTCGACGGGATCGAAGGAGAACCCACTCTCGAGGTGGCCGAGGCGTGTCTTGCCACGGCCAGAGCCTTCTCCACCGAGATCGTGGTAGGCGCCGGGGGCGGCAGCTGTATTGACGTGGCCAAGGTTGCCGCAGTGTTCTTCCGAAGCGAAGGCTCCGTCAGAGACTACACCAGCTCCGACCTGGCTCTGAAAGAGGGTCTTCCCCTCGTTGCCATCCCGACTACGGCGGGTACGGGATCGGAGGCCACCGGGATTGCCATACTCATCGATAGCCTGGAGAATCGCAAGATTGGGATGACCAGCCCAATGCTCTTCCCTCATCTCGCTGTGGTTGATCCTGATTTGATGCTCACAGTTCCAGCACCCGTAACCGCCTATACCGGGATCGACGCACTGACACATGCCGTGGAGGCCTACCTGTCAATAAATGCCACCAGCGTCACGGATGCCCTTGCCATCAAAGCCGTCAGCCTCATCGGGAATGCCTTGAGGGTCTGTTTCCAGAACGGTAGGAACAGGGAGGCCAGGCATGCCATGGCTGAGGGGAGCCTCTTGGCGGGAATGGCCTTCGCCAACGCTGGTGTGGCTGCGGTACATGCCTTCGCCTATCCCTTAGGCGCCAGGTACCGGGTTCCCCACGGCGTGGCCAACGCCCTCATGCTCTTGCCAGTTTTCAACTACAACATGCAGGTGTGCGTTGACCGGGCCAGCCACATCGGCGATGCCCTGGGAGCAGCCCCGGAGATGGTGACTGGTGAAATGGGAGCCAAACGTACGTTGCAGGCTCTCGAAACACTCCTAAGAGAACTAGGCATCCCACAGACCTTGAAGGAAGTAGGCGTCAGGGAAGCGGATCTGCCGGATATGGCAGGGGAGGCACTCAGGATCGAACGACTCCTCAGGAACAATCCGAGGGAGATAGGTTATCAAGAGGCCATCGCCCTTTACGTGCAGGCTTTTTCCGGCTTCGTGCCCCCGGTCTTTGCAGTGTGAACCTGCCCGAAGTAGGGATCAAGTGGAAATAGGGGGAATCCTCGACAAGATTAGACGAAACTCTTCTCACGAGGAGGATGGCCATGTCGAGACTGCTTAGGGTGGATGTGGGTTCCGAAAGGGTGAGATTCCTAGACGTTCCCGAGAAGTACTCCCTCTTGGGTGGACGTGCCTTGACCTCATCTTTGGTCAGGGACGAAGTGCCACCGGCGTGTCATCCGCTGCGAAGACACAACAGGATAGTGATTGCACCAGGATTGCTCTCTGGGACAAAGGCTCCATGCTCAGGGAGAGTCTCGGTGGGTGGCAAGAGCCCCCTGACAGGCACCATCAAGGAGGCCAATGGAGGAGGGATCACCTCCCAGAAGGTGGCGAGGTTGGGCATCAAGGCCGTTATCATCGAGGGGATGCCGGATGGAGATAAAACCAGCATTCTCCTGGTAGGTAATGGGAGGGCTGAACTGGTGCCCGCCAAGGAACTCAGGCACCTTGGAACCTATGAGCTCAGCCAGATACTGCGTGACAGGTACGGGAAAAGCGTGGGCCTGGTCTCCATCGGACCAGCCGGTGAGATGAGGATGCTTGCCGCCGGGGTGGCCAACAATGACAACGAGGGAGAGCCCAGCCGGTATGCGGCCCGCGGCGGGCTAGGGGCTGTGCTGGGAAGCAAGGGTATAAAGGCCATAGTAATCGACGAGGGAGACTCAGAAACGGTAAAACCGAAGAACCGCCAGGGCTTTGACAGTGCGGTGAAGGTGTTCACCAAAGCACTTCTCAGTCACCCCGTGACCACGCAGGCCCTTCCCATGGCCGGCACTGCGGGTACCATCGATCCCATCAACGAGGTGGGCGGACTCCCCACGAGGAGCTTCCGAGAGGGCAGGTTTGAGGGTGCCTCCAAGGTATCAGGCTGGCATATGGCCAAGGTGGTCGAGCAACGGGGGGGCAAGGGTAAGATGGGGCACCCCTGTCATCCCGGCTGCATCATCCGGTGCTCCAACATCTACCCTGACGAGTGCGGCAATGTTCTGGTCTCCCCCCTGGAATATGAGACAGACTGGGCGTTGGGACCAAACCTGGGCATCGATAACCTGGACCACGTGGCAATGCTCAACAGGATCTGCAATGATGTGGGCCTGGACACCATCGAGACCGGGTGCACCCTGGGTGTTCTGATGGACGCTGGAGTACTGGAATTCGGAGACGGTCAAGGGACCATCCGCCTCCTCCAGGAGGTTGCCAAGGGAACTCCCATGGGCAGGCTCATAGGGGCGGGCTGCGCAGTGGCGGGCAAGGTCTACGGTGTCACACGGGTGCCTGCCGTTAAGAACCAGGGATTAGCGGCCTATGATCCCAGGGCTATCAAGGGCATCGGGGTCACCTTCGCCACAGGAACCATGGGTGCTGACCATACCTTTGGATATACGGTCTCCCCTGAGGTCTTCAAGGTGGGGGGCAACCTCGACCCTCTCAGCCCAGTGGGGAAAGCGGAGGCTTCCAAGGATGCCCAGGTATATACAGCATTCATCGACAGCACAGGCTTGTGTCTTTTTGTCACATTCGCCACTGCAGATAATGAGGAGGCCGCCAACTCCATTATCCACATGGTTAACGCGACTCACGGGGTTGATTGGACACTAAAGGACGTTCTTGACTACGGTAGGAGGGTGCTATCCCTGGAGAGGCAGTTCAACGCTGAGGCAGGGTTCACCAATGCTCACGACCGGCTTCCTGAGTTCCTGTATGAAGAGAAGCTGCCTCCCCATAATCACGTCTTTGACGTCCCTGATAATGAGCTGGACTCAGTGTACATGCCAGGTGGGGCCACATGAGCAAGAAGGACGTCGTTGAGATTCACGTTAATGTCAAGTTGCATGAACTGGTGTGCAGGCAGTTGCAGGCTGAAGGAAGAGATCCTGGCGACACAAGTCTCGAGGTTGTCCTGGAAGAGGGAAATGTATTGCGGGACCTCATGAACGGGCTGGGATTGTCCCCGAAGCACTTCTTCGCTGCCATCGTCAACGGGGTTCACTGCACAGACTTGGACTTGAGGCTCTCTGAAGGCGACAGGGTTGCGTTCCTTCCACCGATAGCGGGAGGGTAGACGCACATCATTACCTAGTCGGAGGTGAATCTGAGGCGTGAGTCACGACATCACGCTAAAGGACGCTGAGAGGGCTGTGAAGGCAGCCATTCACGAGGCTCAAGCCGTGGGAGTACCCATGGTCATCGCGCTGGTGGATTCGGGTGGACACCTTGTCCTGCTCAAACGCATGGATGGGGCGATATGGGGGAGCGTGGACATTGCCATAAACAAAGCCTTCACTGCTGCGGCGTACCGGGTGTCCACGGCACAGCTGGCCGAGAAGGCCCAGCCTGGTCAGGCTCTTTTTGGACTCCATGTATGCAATGGTGGGCGCTCAGTGGTATTCGGGGGAGGAATTCCGCTGTTCAAAGGGGGTGAACTCTCAGGGTCGATCGGGGTGAGCGGTGGAAGGGTGGATCAGGATGTAACTGTAGCGGAAGCAGGGGTCAAGGCGTATGAAGCGGGCGCATCCAGGCATGAGAAAACCACCACATGATCGGGAGGAGGCAGCGAAATGGGTCAGTTCACCCAGATACTCATTTCACCCAGCAGGTATGTGCAGGGGCGTGCCGCCATCAACGAGATCGGCGAGCACGTGGCGCTTCTGGGTGACAGGGCACTGGTAACTGGAGGCAGAACAGGCTTGGCTGTAACAAGGGAGGGCCGGGAGGAGAGTCTCGCTGGAAAGAAGATATCGCAGGTCGAAGAGGTATTCCGCGGCGAGTGCAGTGACCAGGAGGTTGAGCGACTAACGGATGTGGGGATGCGTGAGCAGTGCAACCTAGTGATCGGCAGCGGTGGCGGGAAGACCATCGACTGCGCGAAGATAGTGGCCATGAACCTGGGGGTTCCGACGGTGATCGTGCCCACATCCGCATCAACCGATGCTCCATGCAGCCGCCTGTCTGTGGTCTACAACGAAAACGGGGAGTTCGTGAGGTTCGTGTTCCCGCCAAGGAACCCGGACCTTGTCTTGGTGGACACTGACATCATTGCGAAGGCCCCCACAAGACTCCTGGTGTCGGGCATGGGAGATGCCTTGGCGACCTGGTTTGAGGCAGATGCCTGCGAGCGGTCGTGTGCCCTCAATCTCACAGGGGGACGCCAGACGGCTACAGCCGTGGCCCTGGCGAGGCTCTGCTTCGACATCTTGATGGAGTATGGCCTGCAGGCCAAGATCGCCTGTGACGGCAATGTGGTAACCCCAGCCCTGGAGAAGGTGGTCGAGGCCAACACGTTGCTCAGTGGCCTAGGCTTTGAGAGCGGGGGCTTGGCGGCTGCCCATTCAATGCAGGATGGTTTCACCCTGCTCCACGAGATCCATGACTTCTATCACGGGGAGAAGGTTGCCTTCCTGACCCTAGTTCAACTTGTCCTTGAGGAGCGCCCCAAGGAAACGCTGGATCAGGTTTACCAGTTCAATAAGAAAGTGGGCCTACCCATAACCCTGGGTGAGTTGGGTATTGGCGATGTAGGGCCCAAGAGGTTGATGGAGGCTGTGGAGGCCTCAAGCCTGCCCGGCAAGATCATGCACAACCATGCGTTCCCCATTACCAGCCCGATGGTGTATGATGCCTGCATTGCCGCCAATGACATGGGAGTAAGGGTACATGCCGGACAACCTATAGCGTAGCCCGAGAACAGATGGGGAGGGAATCTTACGATGCGAGAGAACTGGGGTGCAAAGTACCTCAATGAGTTCATAGGAACCTATCTGCTGGTGCTGTTCGGCAATGGGGCCGTGCTAGTCGGGGTGATAGTGGGGGCCTTCGCCGGCGGGCTGTGGGATGTGTCCATTGTCTTCGGTCTTGGCGTAACCATGGCCATATATGCCGTGGCAGGCGTATCTGGGGCGCATCTGAACCCCGCGGTCACGATCGCCCTCTCCGCCTACAGGGGTTTCCCAAAGAGCCGGATAATCCCTTACGTTATCTCGCAAGTGGCAGGGGGGTTCGCGGCGGCCGCCACCTACTACGGCGCATACAAGGGATATTGGATCCATTTCGAGAAGGTTAACAACATTGTGCGGGGTCAGCTGGGCAGCCAGCTCAGTGCCATGCCCTTCCACGGCTTCGCGCCCAACCCAGCCATCGCGGGCACTGGACCTGAAGCCTGGGCGCTGGTACCCATCAGTACAGCGTTCCTGGCAGAGATCTTTACTGCTTTCCTGCTAGTATACTTCGTATTCGCCATCTTTGACGACAAGAACCCGGCGGCGCCCAAGGGAAATACCGGGGCACTGGTGCTTGGCTTGCTCATCGCTGTGTTAATAGCGGTGGAGGCGCCCCTCACCATGACACCGATCAATCCCGCCAGGGATTTCGGTCCTAGGCTCTTTGCATACCTGGCGGGCTGGGGCTCCATCTCCATACCAGGACCGAGAGGTGAGTTCTGGCTATTCCTCCTTGGTCCGGTAATAGGTGGGCTCATTGCTGGCTTCGTGTACGATATGGTTCATCGGAGATTCCTTCCGGGTACTGTTAGGGAGTCTGCGGAGGCCTAGGTGATATCGGCAGGGCAGGTACGTAGGAGGTTCATCCCGGGCATCCTACGTACCTGCCCGTCGTGGACGGCATGGACTTTGAGGCCAAGAGCGTGCTGTGTGCCAGGTACTCTTTGTGATTAGGCTTGTGCGCAAATAAGGCAAATTCGCCAGGGAGGGGGTTTCTGCCGGTGACTTCTGCAGAGAGGCTGTGCTTGGTTCCTGGCTGGGACAAATCGTATGACCCTCTTGAGCATGACTTCAATCCCAGTATGAGGATCAAGGCGGATGTGGAGGAGGTGTTGTCCTACAGCAGTGAGGTCGACCCCGAGAGAGCCGTGATCATTACCCAATCCTATAAGGAAAACGAGGGAGAGCACATCTACATCAGGAGGGCCAAGTTCCTCCGCAACGTGCTTGAAAGGAAGACCATATACATCAAGAGGAACGAGCTGATCGTGGGGAACCTTGCCTTCAAGCCATTGGCTTCCATGATCTTCCCTGAATTCTCCTACAGGTGGGTCATTAACGAGATGGAGAACCACCCATTTGAGGAGCGCGATCTGGAGCCGTACGTGATACCTGAGGATACCAAGGAGAAGCTGAGGGGCATAGCAGACTACTGGGTGGGCAGCACCCTGTGCGACCGGGCGGAGGGGCTGTTTCCGGAAGCCCTCAAGAAAGCGCTCGATGCCAGCGTGTTTTCCGTAGGCAACTACCTCACAGGTGGTATCGGGCACTACACAATGGGGTACGAAAAGGCTATCAACCATGGTCTTGCTTGCGTCAGAGACGAAGCTAGGACTAGGATGAGCGCCCTGGATCCGACCGACCCCGATTACGCTGACAAAAAGGCGTTCTATTCAGCCGTAACAATAGTCGTGGACGGAGCCGAGGTTTACGCCTCCAGGTATGCCCAGATGGCCGAGGACATGGCCGAGAAGGAAAGCGATGCCCAGAGGAAGAGGGAACTCCTGAGGATCGCCGGCAACTCAAGAAGAGTTCCCATGTACCCGGCGCGTGACCTTTGGGAGGCATGCCAAGCCTTCTGGTTCGTGCAGGTTATCGTCCAGATAGAGTCAAACGGACACTCGATATCTCCGGGTCGTCTGGACCAGTACATGTTCCCCTTCTATGAAAAAGACACCGCCAGCGGCAATTTAACCAAACGCGAGGCGCAAGAAATCATCGACAGCCTATGGGTGAAACTGGGGGAGACGGAGAAGATCAAGTGCAAGGAAGTAACCCGGGCGTTTTCCGGTGCCTGCAAGTCGCAGAACGTGCAGGCGGGGGGTGTCACACCCGAAGGTAAAGATGCCACGAACGACCTCTCTTACATCATCCTTAACTCCACGGCTAGGACCAAGATGTGTGAGCCCGCCATGTCTGTGAGGTTCAGCAACAAGTCCCCGGAGGAATTGTGGGAAAAGGCGATTGAAGTGATAAAGGTCGGGCTTGGCATGCCAGCCCTCTATAACGATGAGGTAATAATCCCTGCCCTTTTAAACCGGGGCGTCGAACTGGAGGATGCCAGGAACTATAGCATCGTGGGATGCGTCGAACCGCATGTACCCGGAAAGACCTACGGCTGGCATGACTCAGGCTTTTTTAACCTGGCCAAGTGCCTTGAGCTGGCCCTCAATGACGGGTACCCGATGGATCCATCATATGACAGGAACCTGGGGCGCGTGGGCCTTCCCACAGGCACGCTTCTGGGAATGGGAACGTTTGACGAGGTTCTAAAGGCCTACGATAAACAGGTCAAATACTTCGTTGATCTGATCATCCTGGCTAACAACATCATAGACAGAACGCATCAGGAAATGGCCCCGGTGCCATTCGCCTCCATCCTAATCGATCCTTGCCTCGAAAAGGGTCTGGATGCCTCTCGAGGGGGAGCCAAGTACAACTTCACCGGACCTCAAGGGATAGCCATCGCCAATGTGGCGGACTCCTTGGCTGCCCTGAAGAAGTATGTGTTCACTGCGGGGGTGCTGTCCCGGGAGGATGTGTACAATGCCCTCCTCCGAAACTGGAAGGGGTGCGAGGTCGTCCAGAGCAGGCTGTCTCAGGGACCGCATTTTGGCAATGATGATGACTACGTGGATGAACTGGCCCATCATGCCGCACTGGCCTACTGCAAGTGCGTGGAAAAGAAGCCCAACGCGAGGAACGGAATATTCCAGCCAGGCCTGTACCCGGTATCTGCCAACGTGCCCTTTGGTGAGTCCACCTGGGCGACTCCAGATGGCCGTGAGGCAGGAATACCTTTGGCCGATGGTATATCCCCCGTGCACGGCAGGGATGTGAACGGGCCCACTGCCGTGCTGAAGTCCGTGGCCAAGGTTGACCACGTCATAGCCTCTAACGGAACACTGTTAAACCAGAAATTCCACCCCAGCGCGCTTGAGGGCATAGAAGGCAATCGCAACTTCATGAACGCGATGAGGGTTTACTTCGAATTTGGCGGGCTTCATAATCAAGTGAATGTCGTGAGCGCAGATGTGTTACGCGATGCCCAGAAGAACCCTGGAAAGTATGCCAACCTCGTGGTCAGGGTGGCAGGGTACAGTGCATACTTTGTGAGACTCGGCCCGGTTCTGCAAAACGACATCATTGAGAGAACAGAGTTTCTAGCATCATAGGTGAGGGGCCTAGCCCCTCACCTATGCTCAGATTCGAACGATAGGGACGGGAGCCGCTTATGGATTGCCGAAGCCTTCCAAGAGGTAACACTGTGAGAGGCTACGTTTTTGACCTCCAGAAGTACTCGGTACACGACGGTCCTGGGATACGCACGCTCATCTTCCTGAAGGGTTGCCCGCTGCGCTGTGTATGGTGCTGCAATCCCGAGTCCCAGGCTATCGATGACGAAATAATGCACTACCCTGATCTCTGCCTGGGGGTAGACAGGTGTGGTCTTTGTTTGGGAGCCTGTGAGGCTGGTGCCCTCTTGCCACAGGGGAGGGGCATCACCCTCTCCAGACAGGCATGTATCCAGTGTGGCAAGTGCACCCGGGTGTGTCACCCTGGAGCGCTTAAGAGCACTCGTCAAGAGATGCCAGTGGAGGATGTCTACGACTACGCGATCCAGGACAGGGCCTTCTACCGTAGGTCTGGGGGAGGCGTTACGCTCTCTGGAGGGGAACCCCTCTACCAGTTCGACTTCAGCCTCGCGCTATCCGCATACTTTAGGTCCAAGGGCATCAGTGTAGTTGTGGAAACCACCGGCTATTCCCCGTGGGAAAAGATTAAGGCACTGGCCGAGCATGCCGACATGTTTCTCTATGATATCAAGCACATGGACCCTGAGATGCACCTAGAGTATACAGGTGTGGGTAACGAGGTGATCTTGGAAAACATCATTAAGCTGGAAAAGATGGGGGTTCCTATCAAGCCACGGGTCCCATTGATCCCCGGGATTAACGATGACCATGATAACCTCTCCAGGACTGCCTCTTTTATTGCTCGCAACCTTCATTCGGTGAAAACCGTGGGTCTGCTGCCATACCATCGCCTGGGCCTACCCAAATACCAGCAACTGGCAAGACACTGCGATGTCAGTATGGTCTTACCTGTGAGCAGGAGCCAATGGCGCTACTATGACAGAGTAGCCACGGTTTTTGCGAGTCAAGGGCTCCGGTACACACTAGGCAGCTAGAACACGGGACAGAAATGGCGGCCTTCTAGGGATTCCGGGAGAGGTGAGGGCCTCAGCGGCCCGATTGTTGGATAAGGAAGACCCAACTCTAGCCATTCTTGTTCGTTCGCTCACTCAACTCGCAAAGACCCAAAGGTGACCCAGCCCAGTGAAGGTGCATTCATTACATACCTGGCGGTTATCACTGCCTCGCCTCCCGGGCTTTCCCACTTATTCATCCCTATGGCCTTCCCGCTCCAACCCTGTCCCAAATGTCACTGCATGAGGATTGCGCCCGTGGTTGGCGGTATCCTGCTAGACGGGCCACAGGTCCCGGGCCGGGAGGTCCATCCGAGCCTGGCAGGAAAAGCGGTTATCCCCTCGAACCACTCATGGATTGCCCTGCGGGGAGGAACGATTCCCTCATGGATGTCCTTGGCGTGAGAGCGGCCCTTGGTTTTCTTCCCATAATGCTCACCATTGCCCTCATGGCAGGCCTTCTCTGGCCAGCCAGGCGAGCCATGCCTCCAGCCTACCTGCTCGCCGTGGCCCTGGCCGGAGGAGCCTGGGGCATGCCGCCCCGGTGGATCCTGGCGGCCACCGTCAACGGTGCCCTGGTCTCCTTCACGATCCTGGCCATAGTGGCCGGGGCTATCCTCTTACTCAACACCCTGAGGGTATCTGGCGCCATGGCCACCATCGCCTCGGGCTTTTCCAGGGTAACCCCAGACAGGAGGGTGCAGGCCCTTCTCATCGGTTTTGGGTTTGCGGTGATGATCGAGGGAACCTCCGGGTTTGGCACACCAGCAGCCCTGGCAGCCCCACTCCTGGTGGGACTGGGGCACCCTCCCCTGGCGGCAGTGGTTGTCTCGCTCCTGGGTCACGCCGCCACCGTCTCCTACGGCGCGGTAGGAACGCCCATCATAGCCGGGATCGGGGCCACCCTGGACACGGCAGAGGTCCGCAGCGCCCTTTTCGCCGCGGGGCTGGACTGGACCACCTGGCTCTACGGTCGCCTTACCATAGCCGTGGCCGACCTCTACTTCCCAGCAAACGTCCTTCTGGTCCCCATTGCCATCACGCTGACCCTGACATCCGTGTTC
Organism: Bacillota bacterium; assembly: GCA_040754315.1. Lineage (NCBI taxonomy): Bacteria > Bacillati > Bacillota > Bacillota bacterium. Next base: position 2,220 of record JBFMCS010000016.1, on the reverse strand, counting down.
TCTAGGCGCCGCCCCTGGCGGCGCGCGCTGGAGATATGGCCCATCCTCCTGGCCTCCGGCCTGGCAATGGCAATTACGCAGAACCTCACCGCACGCTTCCTGGGTCCGGAGCTCCCGGGGATCCTGTCAGGTCTCTCTGTCATGGCCTTGCTCACACTGCTCTCCCGCCAGGGATGGCTCATGCCAGGCCAGCCATGGGACTTCCCTCCCCGCAAGGAGTGGGACAGGAGCTGGGGGGGCAGCATCGATCCATCCCTTCCCTCTGCTGGAATGCCACTCGCAAAGGCTTGGACACCATATCTCCTGACGATCGCTGGCCTTCTGGTCACCAGGTTCCCCGCCCTTGGCCTGAGGGAGGTGGCTCTCGCCCCCACCCTCAGATGGCCCGGCATCCTTGGCACTGACCTGGTGTGGACATGGAACTGGCTGTATAGCCCTGGGGTGTTCCCATTTGCCGCAGTGGCCGTGATCTCCTGGGCCATTCTCGGGGTAGGACCCAGCAAGGCAAGGGAGGCCCTGCAGATGACCTCCGGGCAGATGAGGGAGGCTACGATAGCGCTCGTCCCGGCGGTGGCCATGGTCCAGGTGATGCTTCACTCTGGCCAAAACCCCCAGGGGCTTGACAGCATGCTCCTGTCCATGTCCGATGGGGTCGCCCGTCTCAGCGGGCAGACCTATCCCCTCCTGGCGCCCTGGGTGGGAGCCCTGGGATCATACGTGTCCGGGAGCAACACGGTATCCAACATCCTGTTTACCAGGTTCCAGTATGGTGTCGCCAGCAGGTTAGGGCTCTCCTTGACCGGAACCCTGGCCCAGCAAACCCTGGGCGGTGCGGTGGGCAACATCGTGGCGCCCCACAACATCATTGCCGCCTGTGCTGTTGTGGGACTCCTGGGCCAGGAAGGCCGGGTCCTGCGCACCGTCTGGTGGGTGACCGCACTCTACCTGACGTACGTGGGTGTGGCAGGGTTGATCCTCAGCCCCGGGCCTTTTTGACATCTAGTACAGGGGCGAAACTACCGTACCGATTCGCTGGACCTTCTCCTCAACCTGGACGTTGATCTGGCTCTCCCCACCTACGCCAACCTCAACCGGCTCAACCAACTGGGCGTCCGCTTCATCACCCTCCGCCGCCGGTCCCGGCGCCTACTTGGGCAACCCGAGCCCGCGCCCTCTCTGGGCGTCCTGTTAAGCCCCACAGTATATGGAAAATGTTAGTTGAACTCCGGGCCGTGGAAATCCAGGCTAGGGCTACGAACACAGATGTCTTCTGAGTGCCGATGATGCTACGTATCACCAGCATATTGGGCAGACTCAGGGCGGGCCCAGCCAGGAGCAGCGCCAGGGCAGGCCCCTGCCCTATTCCCGAACCAAGCAAGCCCTGGAGGGTGGGAACCCCCGTCAGGGTGGCAAAGTACATGAAGGCCCCCGCTACCGAGGCAGCCAGGTTAGACACCAGGGAGTTCCCACCTACGATGGATGACACGTAGCGTGAAGGTATCAGGCCAGCATCAGTGCCTGGCCTCCCCATCGAGGCGCCAGCGACCAGCGCCCTCGCGAAGAGCAGGGGAAGGATCTGCTTGGCGAAACCCCACGTGATCTCAATCCATGAAGCCCTCTCCGCGGCTTCGAACCACCGTAGCAGCATGTAAGCCAGCAGGGCGAGAAACCCGGTAGTGATGTACCACTTCACAGAATAGACGGCGCTCCAGAAGCTGGCTGGGTACTGAGGTCTTCCCCAGGCAGCAAACACCAGGATGGCCACCAGGGTGGCGAAGTAGAGGAGGTTTTGCGAAGGCTTGTGCTGTTCCTCCTCAACGGGGACATCTGCCGCTTGCTTACACCGCTGCACCTGGTTTACCAAACCTACCTAAATCGCAAGTTTGGAAGGCCGCCTCTCTTCGGCCAATTTTGACGCTTCATCCAGGATTGCTCCGAAAAGTCTTACATCCTGTCCACGCCCGTTTAGACTGTCCGTGAACCCACTCCGGCCAGTATGGATTCTTAACGCTTCCGCCTCAATGTTAAAGGCAGCATTCCAATCTCTGCCTGCGGTGTAACCGCACTCACAAACAAATGTTCGGTTATTCAGCGTCAAGTCATCCTTAATAGTCCCACACTTAAGACACAGGCTACTTGACGGAAAGAACCGGTCAACTTTCACCAAGACGCCGCCGTACCACTCGCTCTTGTATCGTAGCTGCCTATGAATCTCGCCAA
>JBFMCS010000015.1:1822-44488 GCA_040754315.1 Bacillota bacterium | reverse complement strand
GGGTGCACGACAATTCTGTGAGTAAATAAATGACAGGAATAGGCCCTGCTGAGGCTTGAGACAATACCGGGGCTGGGCAAGAGAACAGCGGAGCTCGTGTTGTAGGCCTACTCCTCATCTTGGAGGCGAGTTGGGGCCGGGGTTGAAATGGGCGAGCGGCAATACCTCCCCACCGAATCCTGCACAGCGGGTTGGGGGTCGTTGCTATTAGCAAAGACTTATGATAGAAGAGCTTTGCGAGTGCCCATGTAGTTGTTGGCCCTGAAGCGGGCCCAGAAATCATCGAATGTATTGCTGAACAGGCTACAGCGCAGGGCGATTATGGCGTTGGCTCCCTTCAGGCTCCAGAACATGCCCGATCTTTTGAGGCGCTGGGTGATGACCACCTTGCAGCCGGATTCCACCACGCCGGAACCCACGCAGAGGCCGAGGGATCGAAAGTAGTCATATCGCATCCGTTGGCGGTTATTGCTGAAGTACTCGAACTCCCTTGAGGCCATGGAACCGATGTCTCCATCGTGTGTATTCTGACAGTGGATTGCCTGTAAGAGGGCATCGAGGTTCCCAGACTCCAGTTCATGATGGCGATCAGCCGCCCACTTCCTGGCCAGGTCGGTGTCGACACCGAAGATGCTGCTGGCGAGTTGGCTGAGGTGCTCCTTGGCGTGGTACAAGTCGACGATCTGGATGGCCTCCGGGACGATCATGGAAGCGAGGTTCCAGATCCATGGGGCCCCGTCGCCGATGAAGACCTGGCGCCGGGCGAGGAAGAAACCGCGCCTCTTCAATTCCCGTTCGACCCGAAGGGCGAAAGGCGGGGTGTTTTTGCAGGTGTTATCCCAGGCGCAGCTTTCTATGGCGGCTGAATAGCTCACCGATCCCGGGTCGCGCACCGGATTGTCCTCGTCGTCCCGATCATCGGCGGTCCAGACAACGCACTGCTTGACCTCCCTGGTCTTCGATGACCCGTCGGCCTGCTTGCCGGGTCTGTCGGCCACCTCGTTCGGGCGCATAGGGATACCGGTTCCGTCCACCCCGGCGTACATGATATCGCTCGGGTTCGGTTTTTCCTCGACGACGGCCACCTCATCGGCGGCAATGGTGACGCCGAGTTTTTTGGCTGTGCGTTCAACCTGCTTGGCGCCAACGAAGATCCCGGCCAATTCGGCCAGGAGTCTGGAGCCCTCCAGGAAAGAGCCTGCCGACGCTACCAGGGCGATCATGCGGGTCACCCCCGGTGACAATGAAGAATCACTGAAGCCCAGTGCCCAATCTCTCGGGCACCAACCGTTACCGCAGGCGGGGCAGTAGTAGTAGGAACGGGCGAGGATGATGTCGCCCAAAGTGGTAGTGAAGGTCTTGGGCCGCCGCTCAATGTGGCGGGCATCCTGACCACAAAAAATGCAGGGTATCCTCTCCCCTGCATGGTCTGAATGATCGTTGTTAAGTTTATCTTCCAGGAATCTAGCGGCGGTGCGGAGAGCAATTCTCCTCGCCTCAGTCTCTAGGTTTTCCAGGTCGAGCCCGCTAGCGATGGCCGGACTCAAGAGGGTGTTGAGTTCCCTGGTGACCTCAGCTTCGATCTCGTTTTCGATGCCCCCTTTTTGGCCGTTGCCCCCGCTTCGGCCTTGGCTTCCGCAAGTTTGGTATCACATAGTTTATCGCTGACTTCTATGAGTTCACGGCTCAACTTACGAAATCGCTTAAACTCCGATAACTGTTGTTTTGTGGTCTCCACGGCAGCATCTGAGGGAATGATCTTAGTGACTGTCTTACCCTTTACTTCCCTGGTCAACGACCAGCTTGGCCCATGTCCTGTCGATCCCTCCCTTGCACAGTGGCAGGTCGGTTTCCCGCACTTGCGAAAGCGGGGAATAAGTGAACCGGGACGCATGTCGCCAATCTTGGCGATTTCGGCTTTAAGATGGTCTCTGTGATGGGTCAGTCTTTCGATTTCAGATAGGTCTTCCAGGGCGCTCACCTCCTGACAGTCCTAACCGCTGTCAGCAGCATAACAAAAAAGCAACTCCCTGTCAAGAAATCCTTGAAATCCACAATGGTGTCGTGCACCCGGTGCCAACAGCAAGTGAGGCAAGTATCGGGCTCGTGAACAACTAAGAACCTAAGACATCCTTACCTGTTCTGGCTCGGGGTCTTTGCTCTTCTGTCTGGGTTTCTTGAGTACAACCGTTGATGATGCTGGAGGTGTCTGGGCTCTGTTCACACATAGATGTAACCGCTGCATCTCCACAACCTGCCTAATCCGCTCCTCAGCCGCATCGAAGTACTCCTGGTCTATCTCAATACCAAGAAACCTACGGCCCAACTCTAAAGCAGCAACTCCCGTTGAACCTACGCCCATGAATGGATCAAAGACAAGATCGCCAGGATTAGACGCAATCTCTATTATCTTCTTCAGGACTTTCACGGGCTTCTGCGTGGGGTGTGTTGGTTTCTTCAATCTTTCCTTGCCCATGCATATAGGTGTTTCCACGAAATTGTGCATCTCGCCTTGCCTGGTGAAATTCCATGTGTGACCTTTGTTCCACATACACACAATCAGCTCGCAACTGTTTAGGAAACCGGCACGCCGGACTTTAGGAGCAGGGTTAGTCTTATGCCATACCATGTACTGAAACGTGTCAAACTTGGGATCGAATGCCTCATGCCATTTTCCAATAAGATTGTAGGTGCAGAACGCAAATATGTTGCCAGTAGGTTTCAATATGCGCATAAACTCATCAAGCAAGTTGGCGGGGTTGAATGCTACTTGGTCCCATCCTGCCAAGTCATTGTTTATGGTCTTGCGCCATTGAAAATGCATGTTACCTGTGGAGTATTGACTAAGATTATATGGAGGGTCTGTGAGTATTAGGTCGATTGAATTATTGGGTATCTCTTTGGCAAATTCGAAGTAATCGCCTCGAACGGTCTCGTAATGCACCATCTCATTCACGCATGAATCAGCCAAAATAGACCTCCTCAATCCAGGTAAATCCTGTAGTAACGGCGCGCACTCTCTCTGTGCGTCGACAAGGCTAATGGTGATAATCTTTGATAATCAGACTAGTGCCTTCTCTCGCATAGCAACATCAAATTAGAAAAGAAGAGTTAAACTTTGATGCTGGAGCTGGCGAAGGGACTTGAACCCATAACCTGCTGATTACAAAACTCAACATAGCCATCCCGTCTCGTCCCACCCTCTCCCTTGGGGCAATTCTCCGTTGGGTTGGGCAGGTCCTTCTTGGGCGGGCTCATCACACTCAATCACTCTCCGTATAATGTTCTCCCCTCTGCGTTGCCACCGGGTTGCCACCAAACCGGGGCGCAGAGGAACATGAAATTCAAGAGGGGAATTTGGTTGTACGACGCTTGACATGCAAACATTATAAGTTATAATTCTCATTAGAGGGTTCGTTATAAGGGCTTGGGAGGTGTCGGCCGTGATTGATCTGGCGCAACTGCGGAAAACTCGGGGGCTGACCCAGCAGGATCTGGCCCAACGGGTGGGCATAAGCCAACCTTTCCTATCTCAGCTAGAACGGGGGCAACAGAAACTGAGCGGGAAGTCGGCCCAAAAGCTCGGGGCCATTTTCGGCATCGAACCTGACGCGCTGATGAGGAACCACGAGGAGTTCAGGGTACTAGCGATGTGGATTGACATCCTAGTGGATGTTGCCGCCTACGACCCGGAGGATTGGGCCTTCGAACTCTTCCACGCGGAATATTCCCCTGCGTTGGGTGCCCTTCACGCGGCGCTGGAGGCTGCCGGCGGCGATGAGAAGGCTCATCCCAGGCTGGAGTGGGCAGTTCGCCGAATCAAGGAGAATCTCGGGGTCGTGTTCAGGTGGGCACGGCTCTTGAGGGTTCCAGGCCACGAGGTGCCCCCCGAGGAATTAAAGAGGAAGAGAGACGCCCTATCAAAGCAAGCGATTGTTCATCTTAGAAAGCAGATCAAAGAAAGTCGGGAGCACAAGCTCGAGGAGATCCGGGCGCGTTTCACCGAGTGCTTCAAGGAACCCAGCGGGGAGTAATGTGGGATGATGGAGCAGCGCGACACCAGGGGGCTCTTGCTCACAATACCGGAGATGGCCAAAATCCTTCGCATTTCCCGGAATCATGCCTACGCTTTGGCACACCGGAAGGATGGCCCTCCTGTGCTTTGCCTTGGCCGTGCTCTCAGGGTTCCAACAGTAGGGCTTGAACGCTGGATTGAGGCCGAAGCCGAAAAACGGGTTTTAAAGTAGCAGCCCGGTCTGCACGCCGGGCTAGGGGGGCGGGAGATATTGCTTCCTCAATGCCAGATTACCATATTTGAGGCGGTCAAGCAAGTTGGACTCCATGACGTGATCTCCTTCTATGCACCCACTCTGGGCCTTCGGAGGCGCGGTTCTCGGTGGTCTGGCGTTTGCCCTTTCCACCCTGAACAAGCGCCTTCCTTCGTGGTGTTCGAGGACAAGCGCTTTCATTGTTTTGGGTGTCAGGCCCACGGAGATGCCGTGGACTTCGTTTCGACTCTCCTGGGCATCTCTTCCCTGGAGGCGGCCAAGCGGATAGGCGTGGACTTCGGCCTCTTGCGGTCCTCCGGGAGGACCCGACACCGGCCTAACCCGGCGGTCCTGGAGGAACAGCAATTGGCGCGGGCTTTCAAGGACAAGGCGAACGCTGTCTACCAGGACCTCTGCCTTCTCTTTCGGGCACTCCACCGAATACGTCCGCACAACATGAAAGAAGTCCCAGGTCTTGTTGCCGATGTGGGTTTCATCGAGCATGTCTTGGACCTCTTGTCCTCCCGCGACCCCGAGGAACAGGTTCATGGCTGGCGGCTTTCCCGGAGGTGGTTGCCTTGGTAGTAAGTAAGTTGCTGACCGCCGAAGAGAAGGCCCTACTGGAAGTGGGCCTGGAGGAGTGTGCCCCTGTCACTAATGAAGAAGAGAAGCTGAACCAGGCCCAGATCCTGATCAGGTTGGCCGAGGGCGTGGGGTTCATTTGCACCCCCAAGGGAGAGGTGTTCGCCGCTATGCCCGTGGGCGGCCACCGCGAAGTCTGGCCTCTAAGGGGCAAGACATTTAGGCGTTGGCTGATACGAAGGTTCGCCGATGCCCACGACAAGCCCCCCGGAGGGCAAGCCCTGCAGGATGCACTTGGCCTCATCGAAGCCCGAGCGGAGGTGGCAGGTAAACAAGAAGAAGTCTATACCCGCTTGGCCGAACAGGACGGCACCATATATCTGGATTTGGCCAATGCCGCTTGGCAGGTGATTGAAGTTACCGCTACGGGCTGGCGCATATCTGAAAGCCCGCCCGTGTACTTCCGCCGGCCACGGGGGATGCTGCCCCTGCCAGTTCCTGTCGGGGGGGGTTCGGTGAACGATCTCCGGGGCTTCGTGAATTTGGAACAGGACCGGGACTGGCTCCTGCTGGTGTCATGGCTGGTAGCGGCCTTGAGGCCTACTGGCCCCTACCCCGTCCTGGTCCTCCAGGGCGAACAGGGAAGCGGGAAGTCCACGGTGGCCCGCATACTGAAATGCCTGTTGGACCCGGCGGCGGTGAACGTTCGGACCCCCCCCAGGGAGGAGCGGGACCTGATGATCGCGGCCACGAATAACTGGGCGTTGGCCTTCGACAACCTAAGTGGGTTAAGATTTTGGCTGTCCGACGCCCTTTGCAGGCTGGCCACAGGGGGTGGCTTTGGAACCCGGGAGCTGTACAGTGATGCCGACGAGATCCTTTTCGATGCACAGCGGCCCGTCATAGCGAACGGCATCGAAGACATAATTACCCGCGGCGACCTCATGGACCGTTCCATCATTCTGCACCTGCCGCCCATAGCGAAGGAGGAGCGCAAGCCCGAAGCAGACTTATGGAATGACTTCAAAAAGGCCAGTCCGCGTATCCTGGGGGCGCTCCTGGAGGCTGTTTGCGTGGCCCTACGGGAATTGCCCGGCGTGAATCTGCCCGCGTTACCCCGCATGGCAGACTTCGCCGAATGGGTCACCGCTGCGGAGGGGACGCTTCCTTGGCCAAAGGGTGCCTTCCTGGCCGCTTACAGTGACAACCGGGCAGGCGCAGTGGAGAGCATCTTCGAGGCCGATACGGTAGCAAGCGCAGTGCGGGAGATGATGGAGATGCGGTCTGAGTGGGCCGGGACGGCTACCGAGTTACTGGAAGTCCTGGAGGGGTATGTTCCTGAGAAAATGCGGAAGACAAAACATTGGCCCAATGGGCCGCGGCAAATGGCGAATCGGCTAAGGCGTGCGGCTTCCTGTCTAAGGCAGGCGGGGGTGGAGGTAGTCTTTGGTGAACGCGAGCCGGCGTCTAGAAGGCGGCTAATTAGAATAGAGTCATTTTCTTTGGGTCCGATAGGTCCGATGGGTCCGGACGAGGAAGACGGGCCACCTACGCTGGGCATTAGCAGGGAAGAGGGCGGGACTAAAGGCGGACCTAAAGGCCTGGAAGAAAATGGGATGGGTCCGGACATGGTCCCGACAAAGCCGCAGGTAGGCGGGTTTCGGACCCAACGGACCCAACGGGACCAAAGAAAACACCTTTATTCTAATGACGAGATCGATGATTCCTGGCCGGAGGACAGCGTGGAGGAAGAACCCCCCGAGGAGGACGTTGGGACGGTTGGGCCGTTTCTGGGAGGTAGGATCCCAACTACTTCCGGCAGATATTCACGTGGCCCCGTTCCGGCCTCTGGTAACCTGGTGTGCCCGGACGACGCTGATGTGCTCTTCTGAGGGGGGGGAGGGAACCCCGATGCATTACCACTTCACCGATAAGGAGCGCGAGGAGCTGGCCTCCTCACTAACCGTGCTCCATGACACCAGGGAGCAGGAGAACGGCCACATCCTTGCCTGGCTGGATGGCCAGGGGATACCCCACCACCGGCGCAGCCTCGAAACCGGGGACTACTCCATCATGCTCCCGGCATGCCCGGGGCTGGGGTTTTTCCGCAAGACCTACTTCGCGGCGGCCATCGAGAGAAAGGGCAGCGTTGATGAGCTGGTGGAGACCCTGAAGGACAGGACCCGGTTCGAGAATGAATGTATCCGTGGCCGGCAGCTGGACTTTTTCGCACTCCTGGTGGAGGATGCTGACGGTTTCGGCAAGATAGTGCGCGGCGACTACCGTTCCCAGTATAACCCAAAGGCACTCCTGGCAAGCCTTACGGCCTTCTCACACAGGTATGGCTTCCCGGTGATCTACCTTGCCCCAGACCTGTCGGCGCGGTGGATACATGAGAATCTCTACCGCCACGCCCTGGAGGGCCTGCGGCATCCCCATAAGGAGTGCGCCAGTGGTTAAAGACCTGTTCACGTCGAAGATTGGGAGGTGATGCGCCGGTGAGGATACGGCCTATTGCTGTGCTGGCCGGCTTCATGGGTCTACTTTGCGGGCTGCTGGTCCGGGGGTAAAGTCTTTCTTCGAAGGTGAGAGGAGTGGTGGGAAATGGCCATGGGTGTTCTGGGGTTACAGGGTTGGCAGAAGCAGCAAGCGGCAAGCCGGGGCCGGATGGATGTTGAGCCCGAGTGGAAGCGCAAGCAGAAAGCGGTGTCGGGGCCTGGGCCTGCGGGATATACAGGCCGGGCGGAGACTATACCGTCAACGCCTACGGGGAAGAACCTGATTAAGACTCCCCCGCCCGTTGTGACCACGCCGACGCCAACACCACCGGCATCTCCATCCCCAACCGGAGTGAAGCAGGGGGCCGGGGCCGGGGTAGATCGCTGGGCTGGGGTAGACCCCCGGGCAAAGATCGAGAGGGACCTCCGCCAGATGCTCCACGGCATACCCCCCGCAGGGCAGCCCATATCAACGCCCGGCGCTGGAGCCGGGGTTGGTACAGGCGAGGCAAGCCCGCTTCTTGAGCGTGGCCCTGCGAAGGCCGGGCCGGGTGGAACCGGGGTAGCTGGAGGCTATACGGACGACATGGCGGGGCGCAGGGCGATAATAGACCAGGCATGGCAGCAGGAACAGATGCGGTACGGCGCCCAGGATGGCGCGGCGGGCCAGCCGTTTGACTATGAAGCGGCAATCTGGAGCGGCGTTAAGGCAGCCCAACAAATCAGCTCGCAAGCCACGACCCCGAGCCTCCAAATGTTTGCGATGAAGTATCTTGATCAGACCCTGGCGGCTTTTGACCAAGCCGAATCCCGGATGATGTCCATGTTCCAGCAGGCCATGGGCGGTATGGACCCGGCAACGCAGAATGCCCTGGCCCTGCTCCGTGAATCCATCGGCGTGGAGAGGGAACGGCTCCAGGCAGACCTCAACCGCCGGGGCCTCCTCCAGTCCGGCATAGCCTTGGAAGTGGAGCAGCGGTTCAGGACGGGAGCCCTTCTCGCTGAAGAGGCGGTAATCGCCGAGCAATTCAGGGGCCTCCAGACCCAGATGTTCAACGCCATGATGGGCTTTGCCCAGCAGAGGTTGAGTGCCATACAGCAGTTTGGCACCCTGGGGGTCCAGGCGGGACTTGGCGAGGCCCAGATGAGGCAGCAGGCTGAGATGGGCGCCATGCAGTACGGCCTCCAGGCGGCGGGCCTGGGGATGCAGCAGCAACAGTTCGGCCAGCAGTTCGGGCTCGAACAGCAAAGGTTCGGCGCCCAGCAGCAGCAGTTCAGCCAGCAGTTCGGCTTGGCGCAGCAGCAAGCCCAGTGGGAACAGGACTACCGGCAGGCCCAGCTGGGCCTCCAGCAGCAGCAAGTGGCCCTTGCGGGCCGGGTTACGCCGCAGCAGGTGTTGGCTAACCAGGCCTACCAGAAGTTGCAGCAGGGGTACACCATGAGCCAGTTGACCGAGGGCGAACGGCTTGCGGTGGGCCAGTATATGCAGCCGCAGCCGGTGGACATGACCTCCATTTACCAGAATGCCACAGCCATGGCCCAGGAGGATGTCCGGGTTCTCACGGGACAGGCCCCGTTGAACCAGGTGATCCAGGAGTACGTGGACTACCTCCAAGGCCGGTTTGGAGCCCAAAGGGGAGGGACGCCGCCTCTTGGTGGGCAACAGGCGAACTACTGGCCGGGGATCTGGAACCAGTATGGCCTCATGAGCCAACAACCGCTGGCACCGTGGATGAGGTGATGCGCCTTGGCAATGTTGCCTGATGCAGTTCAAAAGCACAGGAAGAACGTCATAGCCCAGTTCAGTAGTGAGTTGTGTGTTGAGGACGGTTTCTTACGTCAGAAACCCTGTGGGAGTGGGCAACCAGCATCAGTTTGCGCCAGGGGGGGACCCGGCCCTGGAGGAGAAGCCTCGGGTTGTCGAGCTGAGAGGCAGGGTTAGGCTGGAGTTCTACCGGGAACAGAAAGCACTGAGGATGTATACCTATTGGTATGAGCCGGCGGTTGACGAAGAGCGGCGCGGCAAACCGGTAATCCTATACGCTGAGGAGATCGCCGGGTCCGAGGAGTGCTGGAGGCTACTAGAGGAGTTCGTGGGGAAGGCCCGCCCTAAGGAGCAGGTGGCAACAGTGAAAAAGGAGGCTAAGGCCGTGGCTGAACCCGCAAGGCAGAAACCTTACTCAGAACCTTCTTATTGGGAGCAGGAGGCCGGTGAAGAGGTCCGGACGGGCCGTGTGTACCTGGCCTACTTCGAGAAGGCCGGGAAACTCCAGGTTGGCCATCTCTGGTACGACCATGCGAGCGGGGACCTTAAGCGCAAGAAGGCCACTGTGCTTGACCTGGAGGAACTGCGAAAACATCCCCAGGCGGTGGCCCTTCTCAAGAAGGTGCTGAAGGCCATTGGCTAGTCCAGAGGACATAAGCCCAGTGTCTATCGAAAAACTGTGAGGTGGTGGAGTATGCCCTACAAGGACAAGGCAAAACACCGTGAATATGCCCGTGAGTGGGCGCGGCAAAAGAAGGTTCAAGTGGGTTCAAAGGATGGAAAGGCCAGCGTCACCAGCCGTTTTCCAAACTCAATTCGATTGAAAACCGCCGAGGATGTGCTGGATTTGCTTCGCCAGGCCATCTATGATGTGCAGGCCTCTGACGCCGATGCGCTCCAGAGGGCCCGGTGTCTCGCTTATGTTGCTTCTACGGCTTTGCGGGCCGTGGAGGTTGCAGATCTTGAGGGCCGGGTGGAGGCCCTGGAGAAGCAGGTCAAGGCCGCCGTCATGCGGGGGGTGAGTTGAAGTGGTACTTAAGGGCCGTATACGTTGGCTTGAGGACAAGTTCAGCCCGGATGACAGCGAGGCGCTGCTTGTCCTGGTCTACGCGGGAGTCGAGGGTGGCGGCGCGAAGCTTACCCGGCGTTCCGAACGCCTGCTGGCCGAGGCGCGGGAGCGTGACCCGTTCGTGGGAGTGATAAGATTCCACTTCCATGAGATGCCAGCCGAAATCCAGGCTGAAGAGATCGCCGAGGAGCCGGGCTTGGCGCGGTTCCTGCATCCCCCGGTGGCGGCGGGAGACCGGTGGCCTGCATAGACCAACCATCGTGGGGTTCAACGAGTTGCCGCGATTCTCCTGCGGAATTTTTCCGGGAGCCGCTAAGAAAAACCTTAGGCGCATGCGTGAGGGGGGGTTCTTTCCAAGGCCCCCCGGGGGGGCCGGGCTGCCCACGTCGAACCGGGGCGGCCACCGGCGCCGCGGCATGATGGCCCCGCCACCGAGGAGTGGGCGTAGCCGCCAGGCGATACCCCCTCTCAGGAGATGGCCGCTAAGCTCCGGGAGACACCACTCTTCGGTCGCTCTGAAGGGGTCCGTGGGGGCAGTGAATACCCTAACATGGCCCCGGGAGGAATGCCCCTCCAGGGCTCTAGAAGGGGGCGCCATTGAAAAGTACCTGCTGGCGAGGCTCCTTTAAGTGCCCCCACAACCTCAGCGCCGGACAGGTTCTTGCGCCTCAGGGCGCGCCCTTCCCCTCCTCCGGGAGCCTTAACCTCATGACTACATATCACTTCACCCACGGGATGTTCCTGCTAGATGGCCTGTTTTGGGGGCCGGTGGCAACGGTGCGACAACGGGGCTGGCTTCTGACAAGCTTTCTTGGCACAATACAACATATGGTGTCCTTGCATGTCCTTGCAAGCCGTGGTATAATATGGGTAGGGCAGGGCAGCCCATACCACATGAAAGGAGTCAATTGGAATGGCTAAGACTGATGCCGCGAAGAAGCTGGCTGAGAGGCTCTATGTTGAGCGTACGGGGGTGGCACTGGACCGCCTGGAGGCAACCGATCCCGAATACCAGGAGGAAAAGGGGAAATGCGTTGAACTGGGCCATCTCTTGAAGGGGGCGCTCAATGCTGACGGGTACCGGGTCGTTCTCAATCTGGATAACACATACGCTGCTCTTGCGGTCAAGGAGAGCGAGGCCTTCTACCTACAAGGCCTAATTGACGGGATGGAGCTGGCCGAGCTGATGGCCAAGGGAGAATTTTGCGTGGACCGGGGAGAGACGCTTATTCAGACAGGACCGGCATTGGACAAGGTGCTGGGACAATTCGCCCTGGAGGATATGGAGGAGCCTTCCCACTACATAGCTCGGATCAAGGAAGACCTCAGGAGGCTTATGCCTGGTGTGCGATTCGAAGACGAGGAGGAGGACGCCTCCGCCAGCTAAGGAGAAGCGCCCTCCAGTACCGAGCAAGACCCATAGGGCTTGCCCTGCCCTTTCATTATAGCACACAGTGAAGGAGCGGAACGGCATGAAGGACCAGCAGTTGATGACACTCAAAGAAGTGGCACGATACCTGCGCCTGTCGGAGAGACACTTGAGGCGTTACCTGGCCGATGGAAAGATCAAGGGCATCAAACTGGATTATGCCTGGCGTTTCCGGCCAAGTGATGTGGAGGCTTTCCTGAGGAAGCGAGAGAGAGGGGGCCCCGGACATGGGGAAGAGGAGTAACGGCGAAGGCAGTATCTACCGGCGGCCCAACGGGTCATGGGCAGGCCGTCTCACTACCGGCAGGGACTCGGAAACAGGCAAGTTGAAGAGGGCCAGCTTCTCTGGCAAAACCCGCAAAGAGGTTCAGGAGAAGATGGCCAAGACCCAGGTCGATCTCCAGGCCGGCAATTTCACAGCGCCCACCAAGACAACCGTTGGCGAGTGGATTGACATCTGGCTCCATGAGTACAAGAGGCCAGACCTTCGCCCCACCACGTGGGACAGCTACGCGTATCTTGTCAGGGTCCACCTGAAGCCGGCAATCGGACACATCCCCCTAAAGGCCCTGCGGCCCGAGATGGTCCAACGCCTGTACAACGAGAAGCGGGCAGAGGGCCTCTCTTCTAGAACAGTCAGGTACATCCATGCGGTTCTTCACGGTGCCCTGAAGCAGGCTGTCAGGAATAACCTGCTGGCCAGGAACGTCACCGAGGCCACCACCAGGCCCAAGGAGGAGAAGAAGGAGATCAGGCCGCTTTCCCAGGAGGAGGCGAGGCAGTTCCTCTCAGTGGTTGAAGGGGACAGGCTCTCCGCTGCCTTTCTCCTTGCATTGGGGACAGGCCTGCGCTTAGGTGAGCTGCTGGCCCTTCGCTGGGACGACCTGGACCTCAAGGCAGGCACCCTCACGGTGAGACGGGGGCTTTGCCGGGTGTACGACCAGGAGGACGGCGAGAGGAAGACCCGGCTTGTCTTCCAGGAACCCAAGAGTGCCCGTTCAAGGAGGACAATCCCCATGCCCTCCAACATCCTGGCGGCCTTAAAGAAACACAAGATCCGCCAGAACGAGGAACGCCTTCTTGTGGGTGCGGCCTACGGGGACCAGGGCCTTGTATTCTGTACGCCCATTGGCACGCCCATTGACCCCAGGAACATGGCCAGGCACTTCGACGGGTGTCTCAGGAAGGCAGGTCTCCCCCATGTCAGGTTTCACGACTTGAGGCACACCTTCGCTACCCTGATGCTGGAGCTTGGCCAGTCTCCCAAAACGGTTCAGGAGATCCTTGGCCATAGCACCATCTCAATCACCTTGGATACCTACACCCACGTGGGCATGGATCTTAAAACTCAGGCCATGGAGAAGATGAACGCCGCCCTTCAAGGCTTGAAGGAGGGTCCTTGAAGGAAGAGCGACCGAGAATGAAGGTTGACCATCAAGGAGGCAAACAGGGATGAAAGCGAGAGGGGGCCTGTGGTATCCTATAGTCTGTTGTCTGGCAGTAATCCTTGCCATAATGTTTCGTTGGTCTGCCGTCACAGTCCCGGCCGCTCCTGCTCCCATGTATTTCAAGGTTGACCGATGGACGGGGATGACTTGGGCCGTGTCCGCTTGGCGCGAGGCACCGGCACCTCGGCCGTGGCAAGGGGAACCACCATTGGAGGCGGTGTTGCAGTTTCGAAGTGAGCTGGAGTCAGGCCGGCTTGATGTCGAGATGGTCACCGACAAAGGATGGGAAGCGCTGAAGCAGCTTGATGAATACGAGGCTTGGCCTAAGAGAGCATGGACAGTGCGAAACCTCGCCACCTTCACAGGCTACGCAGCCCTGGGGGGTGCATTATTCTGGCTGTATTCAGCATGGCGAAAACAGCAAAGGGCGGACATGCAGACTACCAATGCTTCGCCACCATCTGAAGATGATGGGCTAAATCACTAACAGGAAAGAGCCTGGGTTTGAGAAGAAACAGGCAAAGAAGGCCCTCTCATAGCGGGGGGCCTTCTACTCTGCGTTGCCACACGGTTGCCACATTTGAGGGGTCTCGCGATGGAGACCCCTTCTTGATTTGCGGTTTATGCTGGAGCTGGCGAAGGGACTTGAACCCATAACCTGCTGATTACAAATCAGCTGCTCTGCCGTTGAGCTACGCCAGCGCTCGCTACGATAGTGTACGATGGCAGATGGGGAGAATCAAGTGCGGTTACTCTCCAGGTCCGTATCGACCAGGGCATCTTCGCAGAGATTCCTGTTATCCAGGTAGCGCTCTAGCTTCCTCTTGACGCGCTGTAGCGCATTGTCAATGGACTTGACATGCCTGGACAGGTCTCCCGCAATCTCCTGGTACGACTTGCCGTCGAGGTATGACATGAGAACCTTCCACTCGAGGTCGCTCAGGAGTTCCCCCATCTTCTCCTCAATGTCCCCGAACTCTTCCCGGTTAATGATAAGCTCCTCTGGGTCGGTGATCTTGGACCCAGAGATCACGTCCAGGAGCGTCCTGTCAGAGTCCTCGTCATAGATGGGCTTGTTCAAGGATACATAGGAGTTCAAGGGGATATGCTTTTGGCGAGTCGCCGTCTTTATGGCCGTTATGATCTGCCGGGTAATGCAAAGCTCGGCGAAGGCACGGAAGGATGAGAGCTTGTCGCTTCGAAAGTCCCTGATAGCCTTGTACAAACCTATCATGCCCTCTTGAATGATGTCCTCGCGGTCAGCTCCTATGAGGAAGTAACTCCTCGCCTTGGCGCGTACGAAGTTCTTATACTTGTTTATCAGGTATTCGAGGGCCTGATTAGACCCCTCCCTGGCCTGCTCCACTATCTCTTCGTCCACGAGCGCCTCGAAAGGGTGGTAGATATCCCTCTGCGGAGCTATACTCACGGGCATCGCCTCCGTCCTCATAGGGGCTTTGTCCATCTATACCATTATAACCACAGACGGGCTAGGAATCAAGAAGTGCATGCCTGCGCTGACGCAGGACCTCATATAACATCACGGCCGTAGCAGCAGACACATTCAACGAACCCACATGACCCTTCATGGGAATGCTCACGGTGAAGTCACACTTGTCCACCACAAGACGACCTAGCCCTGAATGCTCTCCGCCCACAACTATGCCCAGGGGAATATTGAGATCCGTCTCCCATAAGACATTAGATGCCTGGGGTGACGCTCCTATGACCCAGATCCCACGATCCTTTAGGCTATCCATGGCTCTGGGCAGGTTCGTCACCCTGCATATCGCCAGGTGCTCGGAGGCCCCGGCAGAGGCCTTTACAGTTCCGGGAGAGACGTCAGCTGACCGTCTTTTGGGCAGGATTAGGCCGTGAACCCCAGCGGCCTCGGCAGTACGAATTATAGCTCCCAGGTTCTGCGGGTCCTGAACACTGTCCGCCAAGAGCACCAGGGGCATTTCTCCCTGGTCCTTGGCCACTTCAAGGATGTCTTCAATGTCAACGTAGTCCCTTGCCTGAACCATGGCCAATACGCCCTGGTGCATCTTGGAGCCCAGGAGCCTGTCCAGTTCCTTCCTGGCCGTACGCTCCACACTCACTCCCCTAATCCTGGCCGCCTTCAGGATGGGCTCCACTCCAGGGTCGGGTATGCCCTCAGCCAAGAGAATACGGGACACCGGCCTGCCGGATACAAGTACCTCCATCACAGCCCGCCTACCGGCAATCTTCTGGTCCATTGAGGGACACACCGGCCTTTCGCGTCCTCTCCAGTCTACCGCAGGACATGTTCCCCTCTGGGCAGTAGCCCTGCGTGGCACAGGTAGGCCCGCAATCATTGAACAGCACAGGCGCCACCCGGCAGGCCTCCCTCAGCATCCGGTAGGCCAGTGCCCTTATCTCCCACTGGGCCCTGCCGCAGCACCTAAGCCTGAAGAAGTTGATGAGGCTCCTTGCGTTCATTGTGACGATGATGGCAGAGTGGCAGGCGTTAGGCAGGAGATACCTAGCGTCCTCCCGGGTTACCCCCACCCTAATCAAGGAGGCGTAGGCTCTACGGGAGGCCTCCACCGCCTCGTGATAGATACGGGCGGCTTCCGGGCTTCTCTCCACCTTTGGGGGGGTAACGTATTCGAAGGCCTCCTCGGAGACATACCGTTGAGAACGCTGGGAGTACGAGGCAAGCCTGTGCCTTACCAGCTGGTGTGTGAGCGCACGGCTGACCCTCGATATAGAAAAGGAAAAGGTTGCGTGTTCGAAGGGGGACTCGTGGCCCAGGGCCCTCAGTCTCTCTATGAGCCTGGCTGTGGCCTCCGGGGTGAGCCTCTCAGCGAGGTCCTCTGGCAATTCTTCAGCATAGCACAGCCTAGCCGCCAGGGCCACCGCGCCTTCGGGATCAGGGGTGTGTCTCAAGATGGTGACCTTCATAGCTATCTCCTCTTCCACCTGGTCCCGGTGCCTGTGTCTTCAAGATGGATCCCCATCTCCAGGAGGCGATCCCGGATAAGGTCAGCCAGGGCCCATTCCTTCTGGTCCCTTAGCCTACCTCGCACCTCCACAAGGGTTTCGAGTAGTCCTTGGGAGATATCGTCCAGGGATGAGGTATCAGAAGCGGCACCCAAGAGGCCCAGCACCCCTCCCAGTTCCCGGTAGACCTCCAGCGCTGCCGCCTGGTCATCAGGGTGCAATGGACCCCGGGAAATAGCGGTATTCACGTCCCTAGTTAGGTCAAATAGGGAAGCCAGCGCATCGGCAGTGTTGAAGTCATCATCCATGGAGTTCCTGAAGTCGCTCCTGGCCCGGGAGACAGCGCTTTCCATGAAGGGATCCCGCTGGCCCTCCTGCAGCGGTGCCGCCTCCAGTGCAGACACGGCATTGTAGAGGCGGTCCAGGCTGCTCTCCACCGATTGGAGCAGTTCAGGGCTGAAAGCCAGTGGACTGCGGTAATGAGCGGATAGCAGGAAGAACCGTATGGCCTCGGGCCTGTGGATCTTGGCGAGGGCTTCCAGGGTGGATATGTTCCCCAGGGACTTACCCATTCTTTCACCGCCAATGCTGAGGAAGCCATTGTGGAGCCAGTAACGGACAAAGGGCTCCCCGGTGACGGCCTCACTCTGGGCCCTCTCATTCTCGTGATGGGGAAATTTCAGGTCAATGCCGCCCGCGTGTATGTCCACAGTGACGCCCAGGTGCTTCATTGACATGACTGAGCACTCCAGGTGCCATCCCGGCCTTCCGCAACCCCAAGGGCTAGGCCAGGAAGGCTCCCCCGGTTTCTCGCCCTTCCACAGGACAAAGTCCAGGGGGTTTCGCTTGTTCTGGTCCACTTCAACCCTGGCTCCTGCCTCGAGAGCACCCAACTCTTGGCCTGACAAGGCCCCGTAGGACGTAAACTCTGTGGTGTCAAAGTAGACATCCTTATCCACCTGGTAGGCAATCCCCTTCTCCAGCAGACTCTTCACCAGGCCCACCATTTCCGGTATGTGCTCGGTTGCCCGGGGATGCACATCAGCCTTGCGTATTCCCAGGGTTTGAGCCTCCCGGAGGTACACATCGATGTACTTCTCTGCCAGTGCCTCTGTGGTGATGCCCAGTTCTTCCGCCTTCTTAATGACCTTGTCGTCAATATCAGTGAAGTTCTGGACAAACTTGACCTCGTACCCCAGGTACTCCAGGTAGCGACGAACCGTATCAAACACCACGAAGCAGCGCCAGTTTCCTATGTGCGGGTGGTCATATACGGTGGGGCCGCAAGTGTACATGGTTACTCTGCCCGGAGTCAAGGGAATGAAGACCTCTTTTTCCTGGCTCATGCTGTTAAAGACCTGGAGGGTCATGGGTGTTCCTCCCTAATAGCGTGTTCGTCCTATGATCATATACCTCCAACTAGGGGGCCATCAACTACTGCAGACTTTCAGAAACCAGTCTACCACAAAACACCCTTCGCCTGACAGGCGAAGGGTGAGAAAAGTCGTCACTAAAAAGTGGGCTTAGCCAGATTCCGCCCCCATTATCTCTATCTTGACCGGAGCCAGTCCTGAACTCCATAGCCCGATTAGCCTGGCGGCCCCGGCAGATAGGTCTATGATGCGCCCGTGGATAAAGGGGCCCCTGTCATTGATCCGCACGGTGACACTGAGGTTCGTGTTGAGATTTGTCACCCTTACAAGAGTACCGAAGGGTAGGTAGCGATGAGCGGCGGTTGCCAGGTTCTCATTGAAGACCTCGCCACTCGCCGTGTGCCTGCCATTGAACTCACGTCCGTACCAAGAAGCGATCCCCGTCTCTACTTTAAGAGGCTGCAGGCCTTCCACCCCTGTGGCAGTCCTCAGGTTGTCCGCCCATAGGTGAGCCAGGTCTGACGGCTCTAGTTCATTGCTGGCGGCAGTCGAGGGATCTGCCGTGGCCACCAGGCTTTCTCCTGCTACCACCACAGCCTCTCCTTCCATTACCCCAGGCTGGAAGTCAGTCTTTCCTCTCTCCAATGCCTGGGCGAGCCTGGAGGCGATAACTGCCGCTCTCTGGTAGGGATTTAGCCCTCCGGCGGGAGAACTCAAGCGTATCACAACCTGACCTCCCACCACCACTTCGGCAACCTCTCCCGTTATTCCGGTGTCTACACCCTGGGAAACACAGAAGCCTGGGAACAGCACCATTGTTAGAGCCACTAGCAGTGATATAATCGTGGCCCTGAGACCCGACATGAATCTTCACTCCTTCCAGGCACTCACCACCATGGTGCCCAAAAGGAAAGATTCCTATTCTATGATTTTCTTACCATCGCCACAACCATGGCCGCTACTCCTTCCTCACGTCCGATGGCCCCGATACCCTCATTCGTGGTGGCCTTAACCGATACTGGCGCCTCCACCACATCCGAAATACGTTCCCTCATATCCCCGTAGAAGGGGGAGAGCCGGGGTCTTTCCAGGATGACCGTGGCATCAACGTTTACCACTATCCAGCCCTTCTCCATAAGACGTGATGTCACGCGACGAAGTAGTTGCATGCTGTCGGCGCCCTCGAACTCCTGGCTTGAGGGGAAGAGGCATCCAATATCAGGCTCCCCTGTTGCCCCAAGGAGGGCATCCATAATTGCATGGGCCAGCACATCGCCATCAGAATGTGCCTCCGGTCCTGTCATGGAAGGTATCTCAACCCCTCCAAGAATGAGCGGCCTAGGAGAACCCAGGCGGTGGATGTCATAACCAATCCCTACCCTCCACATAGGATTCCACTCACATCCTTGAGATCTTAGGATGGCCTCAGCTAGCCGGATGTCATCGGGACGCGTCAGCTTGAAGTTCTGCTGGGAACCCGGCACCATTGCCACAGCGACCCCCAGGCCCTCCACCAGTGCGGCGTCGTCAGTGGCAGGTCCGGCGTACTCCTCATGAGCTCGGAGCAAGATATTCCGAGCGAAAGCCTGGGGGGTCTGAGCCTGGTATACCCCATCCCTGGGCACCGTGGCCCTAACCATGCCATCATGTCTTATTCGCTTGAGGGTGTCACTCACGGGTACAGCACATAGAGCCGCCCCGTGCTCCCTAGCGGCATTAAGTACAGAATCAATGAGCCTCGGATCTAGCAGTGGCCTTGCGGCGTCGTGAACCACGATCCATGAGTGAAAGGACTCCGTGGACATCAGGCCATTCCAGACCGACTCTCGCCTCAGCTGGCCCCCTTGGGCGAGTAGAACCTTGCGGAATCCCTCCGCAGATACCAGGTCTCTGGCTCTCACCATATCCTCGTTGGACAACACAAGAACCACCCTATCGATGGAGGGGTGGTCCTCAAACACCCTAAGAGCCCAGGCAACGACTGGCTTCCCGCAAAGGTCTAGCCAAACCTTGTTGCGGGCCAGTCCCATCCTCTCTCCCCTGCCTGCGGCGGGGAGTATGGCGGCAACCTTTGAGGGTTCCATCTTAGGAAATAGCCTTTTCCGCGGCGGATTTCGGCTTTGCGAATATCATCCTGCCGGCGGCCGTCTGAAGCACGCTGGTAACAGATACGTCTATGGTCTCGCCTATGTGTTTCTTGCCGCCATCCACGACAATCATGGTCCCGTCGTCAAGGTATCCCACGCCCTGCCCCGACTCTTTGCCGTCCTTGATAATGTGGACCACCATATCCTCACCGGGAAGCACGACCGGTTTCACGGCATTGGCCAACTCGTTGATGTTTAAGACCTCCACACCCTGAAGCTCGGCTATCTTGTTGAGGTTGAAGTCGTTCGTCAGCACCTTGCCGTCAAGGATCTTGGCCAGCCGCACCAGCTTGCTGTCCACCTCGGATGCCCCTGTTACATCCCTGTCATGGATAACAACGTTCGTGCCTATTTCCTTCTGAATGCGGTTGAGAACGTCCAGGCCTCTTCTTCCCCTGTTCCTCTTGAGGGTGTCCGAGGAATCAGCTATGTGCCTTAGCTCCTCAAGGACGAAACCTGGGATCACCAGGGTACCCTCGATGAACCCTGTCCTGCATATATCGGCTACGCGCCCATCAATGATCACACTGGTGTCCAGGATCTTGGGCTGGCAGAGAGCCGGCTTTTCCTGCTTTTCCCGGCTCTTGAGCTTGGGAATTAAAGGCAGTAGGGCCGCGATGTCCTCTCGCTTCCTCAGGGCAATCACAATTCCCAAGTAGCCGAATACCACACTGAAGATGGTTGGCACGAATGTGCCCAGGGCGGGCAGTCGCGAAAAGGCAGAGCCAAGAAGATTAGCTATTATGAGTCCAATAATCATGCCCACGGCTCCCGCCACTATATCCTGAAAAGGGGTTCTTTGAAGCCTACCTTCTACCCATCCCGCTAGGGCCACGGTTCCGGAGACAATCCAAGGAGAAATCAAATGCATGATCACCAGCCCGGCAGCGGTGCCAACAATCAACGCTATGACTGTCTCTGACGGGGTTAGGGCAAACCCGAAGAACTCGCTGGCCGTGGGAAGCAAGTAGTGTGCGGCCGCAAACCCCATTCCTAACCCCAGGATGGAAAAGAACCAGCGGAGAACTTTCAACATTATTAGTCCTATCTCTCCTTTTCCAGGGTCCTGGCCCGGGTTCCACACTCCCGGAGCCCCATAAAAAATACCTGTGCACCCAGGCGGAGCCGGCTTCCAGGCTTAGCTTCCCCTTTTTGGATGGATCAATACTGGCCTTAGGCCAGCACCTCGTCAAGAATTACGTTGGCCTGGGATTCCTCTATGCCTTTGGCCAAGACCAACTCGCTAACCAGGATCTGTCTGGCACTGTCCAGCATCTTGCGTTCGCCTGTGGATAGTCCTTTTTCCTTGTCCCTGATGGCCAGGTTACGGACAACCTCGGCGACTTCATAGATATCACCGCTCTTAATCTTCTCCAGGTTTGCCCTGTACCTGCGGTTCCAGTTGGTGGACATCTTGCCCTTGCTGGCCTTCAGGACATCGAAGACCTTTTCCACCTCTTGCTCGTCTATCACCTCTCTCAGGCCGATGCCCTCTACGTTACTGGTCGGGATCATTACCTTCATTTCACCAATTGGCAGGCGCATGACGTAGTAACGCTTGTACTCCCCTAGTATTTCCTTCTCTTCGATGGCCTCGATGACACCGGCCCCGTGCATTGGATAAACAACCTTGTCACCGACCTTGAACATCAGTGCGCCTCCTGTGTCTTGTGACTATCCCTGAAATTGAAGATACCATATGGTCCCTGCGGTGTCAAGGAACGTCTGTTCCCCCAGGGTTAGAAAGTAGCCATTTTGCAGGGAGTATTTCATGGCACTGTCCTTGGTATCTCTGACTGCAAGTTCCGTGCCTACGCCGGGCTACCCGCCTGGAGGGTGCACGACACTTCTGCAAGGCAAAAATGGTAGGAATGAGTGCCTTTCCCCAATTAACGCATCGCAACTGCTTATCTTGAGGGCGTGTTGGGCGGGCTAGATAGGATGCCAGGGCTGAAATGGGTAAGCGCAATACTTCCCCACCCACCCCAGCACACCGGGTGGAGATGCGTCACTGTTGCCAAAGTTTATGATTGAAGGGCTTTACCGAGTGCCCATGTACTTGTTGTCTCTGAAGCGGGCTCAGAAATCACCGAATGTATTGCCGAAACAGACTGGGGGCGCAGGACGATTATGGCGCTGGCTCCTTCCTCGGCTGGAGGCTCCCTTGACTGTCCGAGAACACATGATATAGAATGTAGGCGTGATCAAGGGCTGCTAGTAGTACTGAGGGGCGGGTAGCTCAGTTGGGAGAGTGCCGCCTTCGCACGGCGGAGGTCGCGGGTTCGAATCCCGTCCCGTCCACCAAGATTGTCTGGTACTGCTGAAATGACCACGAAGGCCTCTACCCACAACGAAGAGTCGCTTCGCCGCCGGCCCCACGAAACCGGCGAAACCTGTCCCAAGGAGTGATCTCGCTCCATGAAGGATATCCTCTGTGATGGCTTCCAGCACACTGTAGACGAGTACCTGGTCCGGCACAGAAGCGTAATAGATATCATGTCGAAGCTTCAGGAGGCTAATGCCCGCGTCAACCGGGCAGTCTCCAAGGCAGTCACCGCCTGTGGGTGCATTCGGGTAGCAGCAAACCGCCAGTCGGCTCCCATGGATGTATCCATAGAGGAAGTCAGGAATCACATGGATAGCCACCTGGAAGGCGGTCTTTGCGAGCACTGCAAGGAGATCATCGAGACCGAGATGGGCAATCACCTCTTCTACCTCACTGCCCTGTGTAACAGCCTCCACCTAAACCTGTACGATGTCCTCCTGAAGGAACACAAGAAGCTGAGCACTCTCAGGTTCTTCAATTTCTCCTAGTTGGCGGAGGGACCCGCCTCCCGGCGAAAACGTGACAGCCCTTGGCTTATGGCCTTTGCCCTGGCCTCACCGATCCCGTCCACCCTGTCTAGTTCCTGTGGGGTAGCCTTCATAATGTTCAGGAGATTCCCGTATGCCCTGACGAGGTTCTCCCGGGCATAGCCTGGCAGCCTGGGCACCCTCCTGAGGGCGCGGTGACCCTTGGGAGAGACCGGAAGGCTGAGGTAGTCCGCACGGATGCTGTATCCAAGTGACTCTGTGATGTGGCTTGCCTGGGGCACATCTTCTGCATGTGACCTGTATTCGCGTATGGTTTCCTCAGGGCTTGCGTCGCTAAGCGTGTAGTCCCGGATGATCATGCTGTGCTCCGTCCACAAGTCCCCCACCATTTCGTCCACCTGCATCTTGACGAGGTGGCCCTCGGAGCCCAGCTCCACCACATACCTTTCAATGTCTTCCACTATCCTCCAGAGCATCTCCAGCCTCCGGAGCACTGATGCCACATCCCCCAGGCATACAGAAGACTCCATCTCCGCATGATCAAGGTCTCGAATAACCTTGTCCACCGCCGAGCGATAGTGGGAGAGGGTCTGCAGTGCCTGGTTGGCCTTGGCTAGGATGAACTCTATATCCCTTAACACGTACCGGCACTGGCCCTTGTACAGGGTTACAACGTTCCTCCGCTGTGAAATGGCGACGACAACCTCTCCCGTCTGAATGGCCACTCTCTCACCTGTCCTGTGCCGGATGCCCCTTTCTTGGGAGGGGATCTCCTTTCTTGGCCAGAGGCTGGCGTTGGCGTAGACCACCCGTTCAACATTCCTGTCGAGAATTATGGCACCATCCATCTTGGCCACCTCATACAGAAGGGATGGGGTGAATTCGGCGTCAAGCCGAACCCCCCCATCCACGAGATCCATGATCTTGGGCCCGTCCCCTAGCACTAGCAGGGCACCTGTACGGGCACGTATGATGTTATCCAGGGCCTCACGCAAGGGAGTACCCGGTGCTACCTTCTTGATGGCCTCCAGGAGTTCAGGGTCCGCCAAGGGCCTCTGCCTCCTTTGGGTATCTGGGAGCAAGGCTACACTTCGCTCGCCGGCTTGAACACTAGATGCTGGCCTTCGGAGTCCAGCGCAACCAGGACTCTGTCGTTTTCCTTGACTCTTCCCCTGAGAACCTCTTCGGACAGGGGGTCCTCCACGAACCTCTGGATTGCCCTGCGGAGGGGCCTTGCACCGTATACCGGGTCAAAACCCTCTTTAACCAGGTACGACTTGATTTCCGCGGATACGTCAAGTTCAATGCCCATCTCTTTGAGCCTTCTTGCCACTTTCTCAAGCATTAGATCCACTATCTCCGAAACATTCTCTTGTGTCAGGGCATGGAACACGATGAACTCATCTATCCTATTGAGAAACTCAGGGCGGAAGGTCTTCTTCACCTGTTCCATAATGGTGTCCTTCATCTCCGAGTACCCCGTCTCGGCCTCTCGGTCGGCCCGGAAGCCGACGGTGGCTTGCCGCCTGATGAGATCAGCCCCCACATTGGAGGTCATGATGATGACGGTGTTCCGGAAGTCCACCGTTCTCCCCTTTGCCTCCGTGAGCCTCCCATCTTCCAGTACTTGCAGCAGCACGTTGAAGACCTCTGGATGAGCCTTCTCTATCTCGTCTAAGAGGATCACCGAGTAGGGGCGACGCCGGACCGCCTCGGTAAGCTGTCCTCCCTCTTCATAGCCTACGTATCCCGGGGGAGCCCCCACGAGCCGGGACACCGTGTGCCGCTCCATGTACTCGGACATGTCAAGCTGCACCATGGCGTCCTCATCACCGAAGAGAGCCTCAGCCAACGTTCTTGCCAGTTCTGTCTTCCCGACACCGGTGGGCCCCAGGAAGATGAAGGATCCAATGGGCCGTCGAGGGTCTTTGAGACCTGCCCTAGCCCTTCTGATAGCTTTGGCCACTGATTGCACGGCTTCATCCTGGGCAACCACACGCTTGTGCAGCTCCGCCTCCAGGTTTAACAGGCGCTCAGCCTCGGTCAACGCTAGCCGGGAGACGGGAATTCCAGTCCACGATGAGACTATGTCGGCGATGTCTTCATCATTCACCGTGGACTGTAAACGCACCTTTTGCTGCTCCCAGTCCTTCTTGAGGCTCTCCAGCTGTTCCTTTATCTTCTGTTCCTCGTCCCTCATGCGGGCGGCCTTTTCAAACTCCTGGCCTTGAATGGCAGCCTCTTTTTCCTTGCGGGCTTCTTCCAGGCGCTGCTCGAGAAGTTTTATGTCTTCAGGCGCCACCATGGACCGAAGCCTTACCCTGGATGCCGCCTCATCTACGAGGTCGATGGCCTTATCCGGCAGGAACCGGTCCGTGACATAGCGGTCCGACAGCCTTGCGGCAGTTTCCAGGGCCGCATCAGTGATTTCCACCCTGTGGTGGGCTTCGTAGCGGTCCCTCAGACCCTTGAGGATCTCAGTGGTTTCCTCGACCGAGGGTTCTTCTACCATTATCGGCTGGAAGCGCCTCTCCAGAGCGGCATCCTTCTCAACGTGCTTGCGATACTCATCCAGGGTGGTCGCGCCGACGCACTGGAGTTCACCCCGGGCCAGAGCAGGCTTGAGGATGCTCGATGCGTCTATGGCTCCCTCAGCGGCACCGGCCCCCACAATGTTGTGCATCTCGTCAATGAAAAGGACTATATTCTTGGTGTTGCGGATCTCGTCCATTACCTTCTTGAGTCTCTCCTCGAACTCCCCGCGGTACTTAGAGCCAGCCACCAAAGCCGCCAGGTCAAGGGTCACCACCCGCTTGCCCGCCAAGAGCTCGGGGACCTTGCCGTCCACCACCATCTGGGCTAAGCCCTCCACTATGGCTGTCTTGCCCACTCCTGGCTCTCCAATGAGGACTGGGTTGTTCTTAGTGCGCCTAGAGAGGATCTGCACGACGCGTTCGATCTCCTTCTCCCTGCCAATGACAGGATCCAGCTCCCCCTCCCTGGCGAGTCTCGTCAGGTCGCGTCCATAGGTGTCCAGGTTTGGAGTGGGACTGGTCTGGCGTGCCTTCGCCCTCCCAGGGCTAGCCGCCTGCCCCTGCGTGGGAAGGAGCTGGCCCACCTCGGCCCTGACCTTCTCCAAGTCCGCCCCGAGAGATGTGAGGACCCTCGCGGCCACACCCTCATCCTCCCTTATCAATCCAAGGAGAATGTGCTCGGTGCCAACATAGTTGTGACCGAGCAAGCGAGCCTCTT
Organism: Bacillota bacterium; assembly: GCA_040754315.1. Taxonomy (NCBI): domain Bacteria; kingdom Bacillati; phylum Bacillota; species Bacillota bacterium. Next base: position 18,876 of record JBFMCS010000015.1, on the reverse strand, counting down.
CGGATGCCAGCTCCAGGACCACCTTCTTGGCTCTGGGGGTGAAACTAATCTCTGCCGAGGCAGAGGGTTGTCCATGCCCTATGAGTTTCTTCACCTCTGACCTTACCGTCTCCAGGCTGATTCCCAGGCTCTCCAGGGCCCGGGCTGCAATGCCTCCCCCTTCTCGAATGAGCCCCAGGAGAAGGTGTTCGGTACCTATGAAGTCATGGCCCGATTGCCTGGCTTCCTCTTGAGCCAGGAGTATCACACGATGGGCCCGCTCCGTAAATCTCCCAAACATGCTTGCTTGATACCTCCGTTCTTCATTGCCCGCCGAGTCTCTCTCTGATGTTCGCGGCACGGACCTCGTCTCTCTCGGCGGGAGCAAGCTCCCGCCCTGCGAGGCGTGATACAAAGGCCGGGCGGCTAAGCACTATTAGCTCGTTAAGGTTCGACCTGTCTATCTGGAGGAGACCCAAGTCAGCCCCAAGCCGCACATTGGACCAGAGCCGGATGGCCTCCTCGGAGGTAATGGACCTGGCATTGGCCAGGATCCCATAGGACCTCCAAACCCTGTCCTCCAAGGCCACCCTGCTCTCCATGAGGCTGGTTCGAGCGGCCTTTTCCTGCTCGATTATCTGCTCGCTGATATCGTGAAGATTACTGATGATCTCCTCCTCGGATTTGCCAAGGGTAACCTGGTTCGATACCTGGAATATGTTCCCGGCGGCCTCGGTCCCCTCTCCGTAAAGACCCCTTACTACCAATCCCAGCTGGCTTATGGCTGGGATGACCCCGCCTATCCTGTTGGTTAAGACCAAAGCTGGCAGGTGAGTCATCACCGATGCCCTCAATGCAGTGCCCACATTGGTGGGGCAGGCGGTAATGTAGCCGCGCCGCTCACCGAAGGCATAGGTCAGTGTGTTCTCCAGGGAATCATCGAGCCGGGTTGCCATAGCCCAGGCTTCCTCAAGCTGCAAGCCTGGCAACAGGCACTGTATTCTCAGGTGATCTTCCTCGTTCACCATTATGCTCACTTCTTCGTCCGGGCATATTACCACAGCCCCCAGGGGGTTCTGGGCATGCTGGGGGCTGATAAGGTGCTTCTCAACGAGGACCTGCCGTTCCAGAGACCCCAATTCCCCTAGCCTGAAGACCTCGAGATTGCCGCCCTCTTTATTGATGCTCTCGATGGCCCGGGCGACCTCACCAATTACCTCAGAGGCCTGTTCAGGACTGCTTCTATGGGGAAACGCCCTTCCCGCCAGGTTCCTGGCCAGTCGTACTCGGCTGGATATCACTGTATCGGCGTGAGGGCCATCCCCCTCCATCCAGCGGGATAGTGCCTTAGTGAAGATGTTGTTCATTCGTCTCCATCTCCCCGATCTTCCCTGCGGCCTTCGAGCTCCTTCAGCCTGTCCCTGATGGATGCTGCCTTCTCATACTCCTCCCTGGAGACAGCCGTGGTGAGTTCTTCCCTGAGTCTGTCCATCTCCCGCCGCAGCAGGACACCAGTACTGGCCTTCCTGGGGACCTTTCCGGTATGGGTCCCCGCAGCGTGTATCCTCTTGATAAGGGGCTCGAGCCTTGCATCAAAGTGAGTGTAGCACACATCACACCCAAGCCTTCCCAGCCGGGCGAACTCGCCGTAGGTAAGCCCGCAATTCGGGCAGGGACCCTCCTTTTCCTCTCGCCGTGTCCTAGGCGCGGGTGTATCGTGGTAAACGAGGCCCGCCAGGAGCTGGTTTATGGAAAAGCAAGGTTCCACCACGAACCCAACCTGGCTCTTCGCTTGGGCACAGGCCTCGCAAAGGTGAGTCTCCTCCTTGTTACCGTCAACTATCTTCGCGAAATGGACTGTAGCAGGCTTCTGCTTACACTCGTCACACAACACTCGCTTTCACCTCCTCACACCCACCTCACCAGGGTTTGCACTACAGATGTCAGCAATCTCTTGCGGACATGATCAGCTTCTTGGGAATTTCCCAGCACGCTCCTACTCATATTCGCCCTCAACAGGTCAGCCTCGCGAGGAGTGATGAAGCGCTCTTCCTGGAGGCGTGCCAGTATGTGGGTGGCCACCTCCTCGGAAATGCCCGGGCCTTGTACCTGCCCCACCAGGTCCAGTAAAGCGGTGGCTGAACCAAGGTTCAGCCTCACAATGCGGACGTAACCGCCCCCTCCCCTCCGGCTCTCAATGAGGTAGCCCCGCTCCATCACGAATCTGGTATCCAGGACATAGCTGATTTGTGAGGGAACGCAGCGGAATCGCTTGGCGAGCGAGTTCCGCTGGACCACAAGTATCCCGTTGCTGGACCTGACCATGTTCTTGAGATATTCTTCGATCTCGTCAGAAAGGCTGCCCATGAGTCCCTCCCAGATATGTGTCCCGATGTGGCCCTCGCCATAGACAAGGGGTCACCTGACTTTGTCTTTCCTTGACTATCATAACTCAATGTTTCTCGTTTGCCAAGAAAAAGCCGGTGGCTCACCGCCACCGGTACCTGCCCTGAGGACTTCAGTGCCCTTCCAGGAACCTCCCTGCCTGTACTGCTGCCAGGGCTCCGTCGCCCACCGCCGTCGCCACCTGGCGCAGGGACTTCGAGCGTACATCTCCGGCAGCGAAAACACCCGGGGCTGAAGTCTCCATGTCCTGCGTTGTGATAATGTACCCTTGCTGGTCCATATCAACCACGCCCCTGATAAACTCCGTATTCGGCTCAAGCCCAACGTACACGAATATCCCGCTTGCGGCGATAGTGCGTGTCTCGTGAGTCTTCACATTGGTCACCTCAACACCCTCAAGGCGGTCCTTACCCTTCAAGCCGGTCACAACAGAGTCAAGGACCATGTAGATCTTGGGGTTCTGTCTAGCCCTCTCCACCAGGCTCTTGGCTGCCCTCAGCTGGTCTCTCCTGTGGACAAGGTACACCCGGGAGACGAAGCGAGTCAGGTAGCCGGCCTCTTCGACGGCGGAATCACCGCCGCCCACCACCACAACGTCCCTGTCTTGGAAGAAGGCGCCGTCGCATGTAGCGCAGTACGATAAACCCTTACCGCGTAGCTCGTCCTCCTCCGGCACGCCCAGGCGCTTCTGACGAGAGCCGGTGGCCACCAACAGTGCCTTGCTCTTTATCACACCGTCAGAGGTCTTTATGAGGTACCAGCCCTCACCTTGAGCCACGGAGGAGACTTCGGCCATGAGTACTTCCACTCCGAACTCCCGGGCGTGTTCCTCCATCTTCTGGGCTAGTTCAGGGCCTCCTATCCCGCCTGGGAACCCCGGGTAGTTAGCTATCATGTGGCTGGTGGCTGCTTGACCCCCGGGAAGCCCCCGTTCCAGGAGTACTGCGTTGACTAGAGCCCTTCCCGAGTATATAGCAGCCGTGAGGCCAGCCGGCCCCCCCCCGATGATGGTCAATTCGTAGGTTTTAACCGCCTCCAAGGAACCTCACTTCCCCTCGGCTTCCTTGTCCTTCTTAGCCTGCGCTATGATCTCCTGGGCCAGGTGTGAGGGAACCTCCTCGTAGTGAGAGAACTCCATTGTGTAGAGCCCCCGGCCCTGGGTAATGGATCTCAGGTCTATGGAGTACTTGAACATCTCAGACAAGGGAGCCATTGCCCTGATGACCTGGACCGTACCCCTGGGCTCCATGCCAAGGATCTTGCCCCTCTTCTTGTTCAGGTCTCCCATAACATCACCCATGAAATTGTCCGGCACCGTTACCTCCACCTTCATTATGGGTTCCAAGAGTGCTGGGCTTGCCTCGGCGAACCCCTTCTTAAAGGCCATGGATGAAGCGATCTTAAATGCCATTTCCGAAGAATCCACCGTGTGGTACGAACCGTCCACCAGGGTCACCCGGACACCGCTCACTGGATACCCGGCAATGACGCCCTCCTGCATGGTTTCCCGGACACCCTTCTCCACAGCGGGTATGTACTGCCTGGGAACCGCCCCACCGAATATCTTGTCCACGAACTCGAAGTCCGTTTCAGCTTCAGGCCCCAGGGGCTCCATGTCGATGAATACGTGACCGTACTGGCCCCTTCCACCCGTTTGCTTCTTGTGCTTGCCTTCAACCCTTGCAGTGCCCCTGATGGTTTCGCGGTACGGCACCTTGGGCTGCTCTAGCACGACATCCACCCCGAACTTCCTCTTTAGGCGGTCGGTGATAACATCCAGGTGCAAGTCCCCCATACCAGATATGAGGGTTTGAAGGGTTTCCGCGTTCTTTTCCACCTTGAAGGTGGGGTCCTCCTCCGCCAGCCTTGCTAGCCCAGAACCTATCTTGTCCTCATCCCCCTTGGCTTTGGGGGCAACGGCCACTGAATAGACAGGTGCTGGGAAGGAGACCGGTTGGTAGACAATGGGGTGGTGCTCATCGCACAGGGTATCTCCGGTACCCGTTTCCTGGAGCTTGGCAACGGCTGCAAGATCCCCGGCAATGGCCTGCGCAACAGCTTCCTGGTGCTTTCCCTTCATCACGAAGAGCTGCCCGATCCTCTCGGTTCGCCCCTTTGAAGCGTTGTAGGCGTGGGAATCCGAACGCAAAACCCCTGAATAGACCCGGAAGACCGTGAGTTTTCCAACGTATGGGTCGGCCATGGTCTTGAACACCAGCGCTGAGAAGGGTTCCTCGGTATTGACAGCGCGGGTCGCTTCATTCCCGGACTTGGGCTCCGTCCCTTTGACGGATTCGGCATCCACGGGAGAAGGCATAATGGATGTCACCGCATCCAAAAGCGCTGCTGTCGCCTGGTTTCTGATGGCAGAGCCCAACAGGACAGGGAATACTTGCCCTTTAGAAACCCCTTTAAGGAGTCCCCGTACTATCTCTTCCGGTAACAGTTCCTCCCCCTCCAGGTACTTCTCAATGAGCTCGTCATCACTCTCGGCGGCGGCCTCCAGCAGGGGCTCTCTCAAGGATTTCGCCTGCTCCGCCAGGTCCGCGGGAATATCCTCTACAAGCACCTTACCGTCACCCTTGTCTAGCATGGCCTTCATTGACACCAGATCTACTACGCCCTTGAAGGAGGCCTCGTGGCCTATGGGCATCTGCATAGGAACCACGCTGTTGCCGAAGGCCTGCCTCAAAGAATCCAGGGTGTTTGAGAAGCTGGCGTTCTCCCTATCTATCTTGTTCACATATATCATGCGAGGGAGTCTGTACTCATCAGCAAACTCCCAGAAGAGTTCCGTACCCACCTCAACCCCTGCAACCGCATCCACCACCACAATGGCTCCGTCGACCACTCTGAGACCCGCACGAACATCGCCTACGAAGTCGAAGTAACCTGGGGTATCCACGATGTTTATCTTGGTATCCTTCCAGTGGCAGGGCGCTATGCTCAGGGAAATGCTCATCTTCCGCTTTATCTCTTCCGGATCGTGGTCCATGACGGTGTTCCCGTCATCGGACTTGCCCAGGCGATCCGTCATGCCGCTAGTAAAGAGCATGGCCTCGGCCACCGAGGTCTTCCCAGCCCCTCCGTGAGCGATAAGGCCAATATTTCTCAAAGAACCGGGACTATAGCTTTTCATCGTCTTTCCTCCCTCAAGGTGGCTATAAGGCCCTCCCGCAAAGTCACCGTTCTACGTTCGACAGGAGGTTTGGGAATCCTGCCCTATCTTCCTGGGCCATGGGCCTTACCCATACCCTATACTTTCCTCTAAAGGTACATCTCACCCGTACTCGTCAGGTTCTCCCGGTCACACAGCGGGTCTTTAGTATCCCGGGCCGTGCTTGGACATGGTTTCCGCCCACTCCGCCAGCCTCCGGTCGACCCTGCCATGCACAGTGTCTTTGGGATACTCCCCGTCTGGACCCATGATACCCGCAGGCACCCCCGTGAGTATCTCCAGTCCCTCGTCGATGGTATCCACTGACCAGACCCGGAAGAGCCCTTGCCTGACAGCCTCAAGGACCTCCTCTTTGAGCATGAGGTTATCTACGTTACGGCTGGGGATGATGGCTCCATGGCTCCCGTCCAAGCCTCTCGCCTTGCACACAGCGAAGAATCCTTCGATCTTCCTGGTGACACCACCAACGGGCTGGATCTCACCCCTTTGATTCACGGACCCGGTCACTGCAATGCTTTGCTTTACAGGCAGCCCGGAAAGTTCCGAGAGGAGAGCGTACAGCTCCGTGCTGGACGCGCTGTCCCCGTCCACCCCCTCGTAGTTCTGTTCAAAGCAAAGGCTGGCTGAGAGGGCCAGAGGCTTGTTGTGGGCGTACTTGGCCCCTAGGTACCCTGCGAGGATCAAGACGCCCTTGGAGTGAATGGTGCCGGACATCCTGATCTCGCGTTCTATGTTGACCACTCCTGCCCTCCCGATGAAGGCCTTGGCTGTAATGCGGCTTGGTCTCCCAAAGGAGTAGTCGCCCATGTCGTAGATGGAGAGCCCATTTATCTGCCCGACCGCCTCCCCGCTGGTGTCCACCATGATCTTGTCGCGGAGGATCATTTCCTGGATCTTCTCCTCAACCAACATGGACCGGTAGGCCTTCTCTTCCAGGGCCTGGTCCACATGACTGGCGCTGACCGCGTGTGAGTGTTCCTTCTTGGCCCAGGCGTTGGCCTCGTAAAGGAGTTCCACAATGTCATTAAAGCGTGTGGAGAGCTTCTCCTGGTCCTCCACGAGCCTCGAACTGTACTCAATCACCCTGGCCACAGCCTCCCGGTCAAAGTGTATAAGGCCCTCCCTGGAACACACAGACCCGATAAAGGCCCCATACTTCTCCGCGTGCTCCTGCGTGCGGGCCATGGACATGTCAAAGTCCGCTCTCACCTTGAAGAGCTTCCGGAAGTCCTCGTCCATAACATAAAGGGCCTGGTATATCCAGGGGGAGCCGATCATGATCACCTTGACGTCCAGGGGAATGGCCTCGGGTTGGAGTCCCACCACTGCGTCAGCTCTTAGTTGCTCTCCCATGTTCTCTATCTTGATCTCCCTGTTTCTCAGGGTCCTCTTCAGACCATCCCACGCCAGAGGGTACTTCAGTACGTCCGCCGCATGGAGGATCAGGTATCCACCGTTGGCCCTGTGGAGGGCACCAGGCTTGATCATGGTGAAGTCGGTGACCATTATCCCCAGCTGGCCTTTGTATTCTATCTTACCAAGGAGGTTGTAGTACGTTGGGTTGGTTTCGAATATGACAGGGGCCCCTCGGCACTCGGCGTTGTTGACCAGGACATTCACCTTGTACTTGTTGAAGACTGCCTGTGGGTCCCTGGTCCTGGCCCAGGGCGCCTGGGGGGAGGAGCTTGGCTGTTCCTCTAGGCCCCGAAAGTCGTCTATGTGGGAGACAACCTCGTCCTTGAGGCTGTCCATGAACTTGCCGATCTTGGGGTAGTCCCGGTACTTCTCCTTAATATCATTCACATGATGGCCAACGGCAAAGAGTGCCATTTGCTCGTCCAGGCCCTTCAGCCTCTCCCTGGCCTTCTTCTCCAGGTCCTTTACCTTCCTGACCATGGCCGCTATCTCGGTCTGGAGCTCCTGGCTCTTGGCCTCCAGGTTCGCCTTGGAGTCCCCATCAAGGGCTTCGAACTCCTCCGGGGTCATGGCCCTATCTTGCATCATCGGGATGGTGCCAAAACCGGTAGTCGTTCTCACCAGCGAGAACCCCTTCTCCTTCACCATTGCCTCCGTGTGGTTCAGTACTTGCTGTGTGACCTCCTGGAACTTCTTCATGAGCGCATCCTTGCGCCGGGCATACTCGTCGGACTCAAAGGCCTTCTTGACCTCTCTCTTGAGCTCTTCAATGAGGTCATCTACTTCCTGGGCAAACCCATGGCCCATCCCGCAGGGCAGCGCAATGGCTAGAGGCCTGTCGGGCTCTTCGAAGTTGTTCACGTACACCCAGTCACCAGGGGTCAGGCCCTCGCCAGCCACCTTCTGCACAGCCGACCTGGCATAGGTTGTGCGACCGGTGCCGGTGAGGCCGGAGACATAGATGTTATAGCCTGGGCTAGACACGCTCAAGCCGAAATCAAGGGCCCTCACGGCCCGTTCCTGGCCAATTATCCCTTCGATTAGGGCAATGCTCTCCGTGGTATCAAAGGGAAAACTCGATGGGTCGCTCCGCCTCCTGAGTCTCTCGGGGGGAATCTCTTTAACCACACACATCACCTTCTCCCGTTTCTGTGTTAACAAGACCCGCTGGATGGCTCTCAAGCGGCACTCGCCGCCTGCACACTGGTGAACAAGTGAACCTTTCAGGCATCACCTCCAGAGCGGCTCCTCCCTGTCAAAGGCCTGCTTGATCCGGGCTTACACCCCAGGCCTTATGCATCTTTTCCCTTGGCCGACCAACCCTATTAGACCTCCCTTACCGTGAGTAGCACACCTGACTCGAAACGGATGACTGCCTTCCCCCCCATGAACTCGTTGCTGATGCCCCGGGTATCACCGAAGCGCAGCGTCACATCATGGATCTCGTACTTGAGTCCCTCTATGGAAAGCCCCTTCAAAGTCCGCGAAAGGGATAGAAGTGATACAATCCTGCCTGGCTCTGATGCAAAGTGCAGCTCCTGGGGTCCCCCCAGCACCCTTGCCTCTACGCCGGGCCCCCTGAGGATGAAGCGAAACCCCTTGCGGGCATACCTTTCTAGGATAAAGAGGTTCGCCAGGGTCTGGTCCAGGCGTTGCCCCAGCCCCCCCAGGATGAGCACCTCGGGGCCAGCATTCAAGTTAGGCCTAAGCGCCCTGCAAAGGAACTCCAGCCCCAGTTCCATGTCGGTCTTATCCTTCTCGGCCGGGTACCTCAGGACGTTCACTTGCCCCGACAACACGACCTTGGCTGCCTCGCTCCCCAGGGAGTCCAGGTCTCCCACTATCGCATGGGGGAGAACCCCAGCTTGGCAAGCCCTGTTTGTTCCCCCGTTAAGGCACAGCACGTAGTCTCCTGAGCCCACACTCACCTCCGGGCACTCTCCGTTGGCAATGATGACTATTCTCTTGGCGTCCCGCTGATGCACCCTAGTCAAGCCTCCTTGAGGAAAGGGTTTCGGCTCCTCAGCCTCTGTTACCTGCGCATGGCAACAAAAAACCCCGGGAGAGGCCGGGGTTACCGTTTTGTCGTCTATCCCGCAAGAGCGGAAGAGCCTCTCTCGATAAACGCCTTGAAGATGGTGGAGGAGTCTTGAGGACCCGGGCCGCCTTCTGGGTGGAACTGAACGGATACAACGGGCATCCTCCAATGTGCAAGCCCCTCCACGGTACCGTCGTTCAGGTTTCTGTACAAAACCTTTAGTCCTGTGCCCTTGAGGCTCTCTTCGCTCACAGCGTAGCCATGGTTCTGAGAGGTTATGAGGATACGCCCGGTGGAGCCTTCCTTGACTGGGTGGTTCCCTCCCCTGTGTCCAAACTTCATCTTGTACGTGTCCGCGCCTAGGGCCAGTGCCAGGATCTGGTTCCCCAGGCATACCCCTAGCAAGGGAACACGGCCGATCAGGTGCCCCACCTCGTGGACGATTTCCGGCAGGTCCTTGGGGTCACCCGGCCCGTTGGACAGAAGCACACCGGCGGGGGAAAGCCCCAGCACTTCCCTGGCTCGGGTGAAGGCAGGGACAACGGTAATCCTGCTTCCGGCCAACCGGAGATGCCTTAGTATGCTGGCCTTCAGTCCAAGATCGAGCACGACTATGTGAGGGCCATCGCCTTCCAGGGTGTAGGGTACCCCGGTGGTAGCCTCCTTGACATGGTCCGCCCTGTGGCAGCCAGATGCCTCTTGGCTGAGCCTTTCCACGTCTGGAGCGTGTTCCTGGAAGACTATGACCCCCTTCATGGAGCCCATCCTCCGGAGGCGCCTCACCAGCGCTCGAGTATCCACCCCCTCAAGGTAGGGTGTCTGGCGGTCGCGGAGGTAGTGCCCCAGGGTTCCTGAGAGTTGCCAGTGACTGGGTTCGGTACAGGCCTCCCGGACCACCAGGGCGGAGGGCGCCACCCGGTTGGACTGGTTGTCGAAGGGATTAACCCCGTAGTTGCCTGTCAGGGGATAGCACAGCACAAGGATCTGGCCGGTGTAGGACGGGTCTGTGAGCATCTCCTGGTACCCGGTCATGGCGGTATTGAAGACCAGCTCCCCCTGGATTGCCCTGCTCACTCCGGAAGACCTGCCAGCATAGACCTCCCCATCCTCCAGCACCAGCCATCCCTTCATGGGCGCACCTCCCCCGGTTTGTACATTAGTATACAGGGAAGTGCATACTTATGCAATGCCCTCCGGCATGCCTCCCTGCAGATCAGATAAAGAGGTTGACATTGGCTTCCTCTGCCTCGCCCAGATAAGTGGCGACCCCGCCTGTTTCAATGCCGTCAATCAACTCGCTTTCATCCAGGCCCATGACATCCATGGACATACTGCAGGCTATCAACTTCACTCCCATGTCCCTGGCTTGGCTCATGAGTTCCTCCAGGGTCTGCACGTTCTTCTTCTTCATGACAACCTTCATCATCTTGGCTCCAAGACCACCGAAGTTCATCTTGGAGAGCCCGAGCCTCCCTGGCCCCTTCGGCATCATCCATCCAAAGAGCGCCTCCACCGGGCTTTTTTTCACCCGAGGGGCAACGGGCTTACGCAGTACGTTGAGCCCCCAGAAGGTAAAGAACATCGATACTGCATCTCCCATGGCAGCAGCCCCTGTGGCTATGACGAAGGCAGCCATGGCCTTGTCCATGTCCCCGCTAAAGACGATTATGGTCTTTTTCACTTCGCTTTCCCCCTCAGCTCTTCCTTATACGGGCAACCAGCACACCGTTGTCATCTGACAGGTCCAAGAGCTCATTGCCCGTCTTCTTGCACCAAGCGACAACGTCTTTCTTGAAGCCATAGTCCGTAACCTGGATTACCAAGACTTCTCCAGGGGAGCACTTCCGGGCCTCCTCAAATAACTTGACGATGGGGCCCGGGCACTGGAGGCCCTCGGCGTTTATGACCCTCTCTGTCATGTCTGCTGCCTCCTTTCACTCCATCTCAAAGGGGTAGGCCTTGACTCCGCCCTCAAGGACAGCGACACTGTCAAAACCCAGCCGTTTTAGGGTCAGGTACGCCTGGTAGGCGCGCTTTCCCACCTTGCAGGCTATTATGATTTCCTTGGAGCCGTCTATCTCCTGGTGCCTTGCCTCCAACTGCGACAGGGGTATGTTGAGGGATCCGGGTATGGCGTAGAGCGTGAACTCCTCAGGGGTCCTCACATCCACAACAACCGTGCCGGGGTCGTCCACCCTGTCCCGGACGCCCTCCGCGGAAATGCCCCTGAAGCGCCCTTCCAGCTTGTTTTCCAGGACATTGGCAGCAACAAGCGTAGATGCCATGGCGGAGGAGAATGGAGGAGAGTATGCAAGGTCAAGCTGGGTTAGATCCTTTACGGTTGCGCCAAAGGTTATGGCCGTGGCCAGAATGTCGATGGGCTTGTCAACAACACCCTCTCCAAGTACCTGACCCCCCAGCACCTTGCCGCTGGCCTTGTCCGCAATGAGCTTCGTAATGATCTCCTTATTACCGGGGTAGTAGTGGGCCCTGTCAGGAGACGGGGCCAGTACGGTCTCCACATCGAACCCCTTGATTCTGGCCTCCTTCTCGGAGAGCCCTGTCCGGGCCACAGTGCACTCAAAGACCTTGACAATGGAGGTGCCCAGAACCCCTTTAAGGACCTGCTTGGGCCCGTCTTTCCTGGCAACATTCGTACCTGCGATTCTCCCTGCCTTGTTCGCAGTGGATCCCATGGGATACCAGACAGCGGCCCCGGTAACCAGGCTGGAATTCTCCGCGCAGTCCCCCACGGCATAGACGCCAGGGACGCTGGTTTCCATGGCCCCATTCACGCTGATGGCCCCTGTGGGGCCGAGGCTTATTCCTGCTTCCGCGGCGAGACTGGCGTTGGGCCTGATGCCCACCGAGAGGATAACGGTGTCTGCCGGGAGATCGCCCTTGTCAGTGGAAACAGACGATACCTCTCCATCACCCAGGAGGCCAAGAACCCTGGTACCGGTGTGCACCGTGACGCCTTGCTCCCTGATGTGCTTCTCTACGAGCCGGGCGACATCCCGGTCATAACCCGGGAGAATCTGGGCATCAAGTTCCACCAGGGAGACATCAATGCCTCTAAGGTGAAGGTTCTCCGCCACTTCCAGCCCGATGAGCCCCGCGCCTACAATCGCGGCCTTCCTGCAGTGCCCCGCGTCAACGCGGTCTCGAATGGCCACGGCGTCCTCAACGGTACGGAGGGTGAACACGTTTTTTAGTCCAGCACCGGGGATGGGCGGGATGAAGGGGGTTGCCCCTGTGGCTAGCACCAGGCGATCGAAGCTGACTGCACTCTTCTCGCCGGTCCTGTTGCTGACGACCTCCACTATGTGTTCTCCAGGAAGGACCGATACAGCCTCATGCTCAGTGAGAACCTTAACATTCATCTCGGCTTCGAACTCCCTGGGGGACTTGACGAGCAGTTCCTTCTTGTTCTTGATGATACCCCCCAGGTAGTATGGCATGCCGCACCCTGCGTACGATATGTGGCTCTCCCTGGTAATCAAGGTAATGTCAAGCTCAGGGTTCTCCCTGCGCGCCCTGGCGGCCACCTTTGTTCCCGCCGCCACTCCACCGATGATTACCAACCTATTGCCGTCCATCTCCAGCCCTCCCTGTACTGGCGCTCCCTTTCTGCGCTTTGTCCCACACAAAAGGTACGTCATTCTCAAAAAGCACCGATACGATCTCCCTGGCCTTGTCGTTGCCCACGGAGTACCTTACCTCGGTCCCGGAACGCTCTGACCGGACTATTCCCTTCAGCCTGAGAATTGCCAGCTGCTGGGACACCGTGGACTGGGGCATTTCCAGGCAGTGCTGGATACCAGCTACATTGCACTCTCCCCTGGATACCAATCCGTGGACAATACAGAGGCGGGTAGGGTGGGCCAGAGCCTTAAGCAACTCCACCTTATCGTGGTAGGGTCCAGTGTCCATGAGAGCCACCTCGTTATATAGTGCTATCGCTATATTAGGATATATAGACACTGGTGTCAATCTATTATCATTGAGGAAGAATGTTGAGGGGTAAAAGGACCCAGGCCCGTCTTCAGTAGGCAGGGTTCATGGCGCGATGGATGAGAATGGAGTACCGGTGAGACATGATGTAGACTACTGTATCCCCTTCCCTGACCCTGTCGTAGAGTCTCTCGGCATCGCGAATGCCCATCCTGATACACCCTGCAGACTCATGGCCGCCCAGGGTTCCGGGCTGCCCGGTCCCGTGAATGCCGTAGACATCACCCTTCTCCCCGCCGGGCACACCCAATCCCATCCACCTGGTGCCGAACAGGTACCGTTGTTCAGGCTCATTGGGAACCAGCGACTTTGATACTACGTAGAACCTGCCCTCCGGAGTCATGTCTGGACGTCGCCCGGTAGCCACGTTAAAGCGCTCCACGAGCCTGCCCTGTTCGTAAAGGAACATCTCGTTTTTCATCTTGTCCACGATGAGGTGTTGCGAAGGCTCCATGGCCAAGGGGGGCAATCCCATAATGAAGGCGTGCCCCGTGACTAGGATGATACCAATGGGAAGTAGGGCTGTTCGCAGCTGAATCCCCCAAGACAGTAGGATTCCCACTCAAGGCACCCCTGATGCCACAAGAAATGAGATAACAGCCCCCGTTAGAGTGTGTAACGGGGGCTGTTAGAAAGGCATTCCGGCGGCGACCTACTCTCCCGGGCGGCGACCCGCCGAGTACCATGGGCGCAGGAGGGCTTAACTTCCGTGTTCGGGATGGGAACGGGTGTGGCCCCTCCGCAATGGCCACCGGAAAGGTTAGGGCAAAGGGGGGAAGAGGGGATTAGAGCGTTTGGGCGGGGAGTTACTGGCAAGTCCTCGACCTATTAGTACCGGTAAGCTGAAGGCATTGCTGCCCTTACACCCCCGGCCTATCGACCAGGTGTTCTACCTGGGGTCTTACTCCGCTAACCGGATGGGAAACCTCATCTTGGGGCAGGTTTCGCGCTTAGATGCTTTCAGCGCTTATCCCGACCGGACATAGCTACCCGGCTTATGCCGTTGGCACGACAACCGGTACACCATTGGTCCGTCCGCCCCGGTCCTCTCGTACTAGGGGCGGCCCCCCTCAAGTTTCCTGCGCCTGCGGCGGATAGGGACCGAACTGTCTCACGACGTTCTGAACCCAGCTCACGTACCGCTTTAATCGGCGAACAGCCGAACCCTTGGGACCTGCTTCAGCCCCAGGATGCGATGAGCCGACATCGAGGTGCCAAACCTCCCCGTCGATGTGAACTCTTGGGGGAGATAAGCCTGTTATCCCCGGGGTAGCTTTTATCCGTTGAGCGACGGCCCTTCCACTCGGAACCGCCGGATCACTAAGCCCGACTTTCGTCCCTGCTCGAGGTGTCCCTCTCACAGTCAGGCTCCCTTCTGCCTTTGCACTCTTGGCGCGATTTCCAACCGCGCTGAGGGAACCTTTGGGCGCCTCCGTTACCTTTTGGGAGGCGACCGCCCCAGTCAAACTGCCCGCCTGACACTGTCCCTGGACCGGATAACGGCCCACGGTTAGAACTCCGATACTCCAAGGGTGGTATCCCACCGCTGGCTCCGCCGGGACTGGCGTCCCGGTTTCCAAGCCTCCCACCTATCCTGTACATGCAGGACCAAAATCCAATGTCAGGTTACAGTAAAGCTCCACGGGGTCTTTCTGTCCAGCCGCAGGTAACCTGCATCTTCACAGGTACTTCAATTTCACCGGGTCCCTCGTTGAGACAGCGCCCAAGTCGTTACGCCTTTCGTGCGGGTCGGAACTTACCCGACAAGGAATTTCGCTACCTTAGGACCGTTATAGTTACGGCCGCCGTTTACTGGGGCTTTGGTTCAGAGCTTCGAGCTATTGCCCTAACCCCTCCCCTTAACCTTCCAGCACTGGGCAGGCGTCAGCCCCTATACTTCGGCTTTCGCCTTAGCAGAGACCTGTGTTTTTGGTAAACAGTCGCTTGGGCCGTTTCTCTGCGGCCCCAACCGGCTCATGAAGTTTAACAATCACCAGTCAGGGCACCCCTTCTCCCGAAGTTACGGGGTCATTTTGCCGAGTTCCTTAACGAGGGTTATCCCGCGCGCCTTAGGATCCTCTCCTCGCCTACCTGTGTCGGTTTGCGGTACGGGCACCCGGCGACTCGCTAGAGGCTTTTCTCGGCGGCATGGGTTCAGCCAGTTCGGTACTGTAATTTCCCTCCCCATCACCTCTCGGGATTGAGAAAGCGGATTTGCCTGCCTCCTCTCCCTACGGGCTTGGACGCGCACGACCAACGGCGCGCTGTGCCTACCCTTCCGCGTTACCCCTTCGCTCAAGCGCCGCCAAGGTGGTACCGGAATATCAACCGGTCATCCATCGTCTACGCCCTTCGGCCTCGACTTAGGTCCCGACTAACCCTGAGTGGACGAGCCTTGCTCAGGAAACCTTAGGCTTGCGGCGGGAGGGATTCTCACCCTCCTTTTCGCTACTCATACCGGCATTCTCACTTCCCTGGGCTCCACCGCTCCTTACGGTACGGCTTCGATGCCCAGGGAACGCTCCCCTACCACCCACTTTGGGGTCCGTGGCTTCGGCGGCGGACTTGAGCCCCCTTGGATTTTCGGCGCAGGGCCACTCGACCAGTGAGCTATTACGCACTCTTTCAATGGTGGCTGCTTCTAAGCCAACATCCTGGTTGTTTGGGCAACCCCACATCCTTTACCACTTAGCCCGCTCTTTGGGGCCTTAGCCGACGGTCTGGGCTGTTTCCCTTTTGACTGCGAAGCTTATCCCCCGCAGTCTGACTCCCGAAGTCTCCATGGAGGCATTCGGAGTTTGAATGGGTTCAGTAACCTTGTGGGGCCCCTAGCCCAATCAGTGCTCTACCTCCTCCATTTATCCTCGAGGCTAGCCCTAAAGCTATTTCGGGGAGAACCAGCTATCTCCGAGTTCGATTGGCATTTCACCCCTACCCACAACTCATCCCATAGCTTTTCAACGCTAATGGGTTCGGGCCTTCACGTGGGTTTAGCCACGCTTCACCCTGGCCATGGGTAGATCACTCGGTTTCGGGTCTATGAACTGCAACTATGTCGCCCTGTTCGGACTCGCTTTCGCTTCGGCTCCGGAGCTTTTGCCCCTTAACCTCGCTGCAACTCATAACTCGCCGGTTCATTCTTCAATAGGCACGCCCTCGGCCTCTTATGGGCCTCGGACTGCTTGTAGACACACGGTTTCAGGTTCTATTTCACTCCCCTTCCGGGGTTCTTTTCACCTTTCCCTCACGGTACTTGTCCGCTATCGGTCGCAAGGAGTCTTTAGCCTTGGAGGGTGGTCCCCCCTGATTCCCACGGGATTCCTCGTGCCCCGCGGTACTCGGGTATCCGCCCCAGGGAGAGTCATGCCTTTAGCCTACAGGACTCTTACCTCCTACGGTAGGGCTTTCCAGCCCCCTTCGGCTAGACATGACTTTTGTAACTCCCCGGAAGTGCCGCAGCACCCCCCGGACGAACCCCTCTACACCCAAGTGGCAACGCCTGCGGGCTATCACACCCCTTGGGTTTGGGCTCCTCCCCTTTCGCTCGCCGCTACTTGGGGAATCTCGTTTGATTTCTTCTCCTCGGGGTACTTAGATGTTTCAGTTCCCCCGCTTACCCTCTCACGGCCTATGTGTTCAGCCGTGGATGACACGGTACTACCCGTGCCGGGTTTCCCCATTCGGATATCCCCGGATCTATGCCCGCTCGCGGCTCCCCGGGGCTTTTCGCAGCCTGCCACGTCCTTCTTCGGCTCCTTGCGCCAAGGCATCCACCGTGTGCCCTTCCTAACTTGCCAGTAACTCCCCGCTCAAACGCCCCTCGCGGGTCGCTACAGGCTCCTCGCTTCTTCACTCTTCCCTTCCCTATGCCCTTGTCAAGGTGCAATATTGAACTAAACAGCGTATGAGGGACTGTGAGGCAAGGGATCGACCTAGGAGAAGAACTCCTTAGAAAGGAGGTGATCCAGCCGCACCTTCCGATACGGCTACCTTGTTACGACTTCACCCCAATCATCAGCCCCA